>NZ_CFQZWI010000001.1:0-107226 GCF_986127675.1 Holdemania sp.
ATGCAATATTTAAATCTTTATTCAATTCAGGAATTCTTTGAATTAATTCGACCATGGGTACCGGAGTCTTCATTAAAATTAATGTCTTCACGGCATTGTTCAGCGCTTCTTTTACTTTATCGACGCCTTCGTTTAAAGTATAGACCGCGGCCTTCATGGTTTTCGGGACAGCCATCGTAAAAATTCTTTTTAACAGTGCATTTTCGGCAGTGGCATCGTCGATAACGATAATCTCCTGTATATCGTAGGTCTTGACGATTTGAGTCATACATTGTCCGTGGATCAGCCGTTCATCGCTGCGAATGAGTTGAATCATAGAGAGTCCTCCTGTTTGTTTTCAGCAAATTTTGTAAGCGCTCGCTTTGCTTAATTCCAGTTTATATTTCAATCAGGACCACCGTCAAGATCATTCCGGAAAGGGATTTTTTAAATTGTAATATTTATCAATTTAATTTATACTTCTAATATAATCGTGCATTCAAAATCAAAATTATCCATATTTTATCATCTGAAGGAAGAATAGCTATGATTAACGTTATATTAGCCGGTAAGTTTGCGATTGATTCTCCGGCATTGCCGGCAGGCTCGTTTAATATCATCGCAAGGGTATCAAATTTCATCGACGCAAAAGAAAAGGTTCAGGAATACATTCCGGATTATTTAATCGCGGAACTGGATCTGGTCAACGGCACTGCCTGGGATTTGTTATATCTGATTCAAAAGCAATCGTTGCCGACACGTTTTGTTCTGATTCATAATGATTTAACCTATCCCACTGTTCGTCGGGCTTTCCGCAGCGGGGTGTGGGATTACCTGCCGGATTGGGATCCTGCTCTTTTGAATCTGCCCGCGATTCCCATGATTGGCCGGGAATCCGATCCGCGTTTAGGTTTGCAGCAGTTATTGGGTTTGATCAAAGATGGGCAGCTACGGCCTTCTGCGGCCGCTGACGCACAAATTTCAGCCGCTCTTGCCAGTTATCCCGCTGCCTATCACATGATTTATTTCCGAATTGACAACATTCATCAAGCCTATGCCAAAATCATCAAAAACCGACGGCAATTCCGCAATTCTTTGCAAAATCTAATTGCGCAGACGCTTACGATGAAACATCAGCTTTTATTTATTAAGAATCACTCCGGCCTTTTCCTGGTTTCTGATCAGGATATAGACGGGCTGCCCGAACAACTGACAGCTTTGCAGAAAAAACTTGCAGAAACAACGTCCCTGACGCTTTCTTTCACTATGTCTGAAGTCTGCACCAGCTTAAATGGCTTCGCTCAGAAGATGATTCAACTCATCGACAATCATGAAACATGTTTTTTTAAGCAGCCCGGAATCTTTTTGAAGCCTTCTGAAATTATTGCTTTTCGGTCGCTCCAGCAATTCAATCCTGTCTATCAGAAGGAACGTTTCCAGCAAATTCAGGAAATAACATTGGAAAATCTTACAGATGTCAAAGAATCAGCGATCCGCTATTTTATAAAGCATCATATTTATCCACATGATATTCAGGAATTTTTTATTACTTTATTTACCAAGATTCGTTATCTAGGCTTGCAGAGAGGATTTCGTGATTTCCGTGATTTCTCACAGTTAATCCTGACGATCCAGTTTTGCGAATATCTTGAAGATCTGAAGGTCATTTTAGATGAAGCTGTACGTACAATTTTCCGATGGATTCAGGAAAATGGAAATTATCAATACTCAAAAATTGTAAGAGAAACTTTAATTTTTCTGCAAACTCATTATACGCAGTCTCTGACCTTGACCCAGCTGGCGGACTTTCAAAGTGTAAGCGAAGCTCATTTAGCCCGAACCTTTCAAAAAGAAGTCGGGATATCTGTTATGGCCATGCTAAGAAAAATTCGTTTGGAACATGCCGTTTATCTATTGGAAAACACACAGGAAAAAATAAAAACAATCGCCGTTCAGTGCGGCTATACAGATAGCTTATATTTCAGCCGGATTTTTCATCAAGCAACCGGACTTTCGCCAATTCAGTACCGGAAACAGAATCGAACAGACAAATAAAAAAGATCTGGATATTTTCCAGATCTGATCATTGAAAGGGGTATTTGCATTTTTATTCCATAACAAGTATTCTGAAGCCATTTTATCTATCTAATTTTCTTTCATTCTTGCCGTCAAATGATCGTAAAGGCGGGACGGATAAATCACATTTTCCAATCCTGTCACCCGGTATTCCTTATCGGGTCTTAATGTGATCGTCGAATCGGCGACAATCTCGACAAATTCATCCAGCGTTAAGCTCGGATCCATCTGCAGGGCCAGCGCGTAAAAACCAGCCAGGGTGGATATCGTACCATAGTTTACATCCAAACGGCTCGGATAGTAAACATAGTTTTCTTCTCCCGGAAAAGCCAGGACCCGGTTGGCATAAGGAAGATACAACACATGATCTGGAGTTTCCCCGGCCTTATCGAAATAGTAGGAATTCACATCATCCAGCGGGGCATACGGAATTTTAGCCAGCGTGGTGAAGTAATGACCATTAAAGTAGGGCATTCTGGTCAACACTTCGATCCCCGCTTGTTTCAATTCCTCGACTTTCGTCTGATATGCATCATAAGCGCTGTCCTGATTGTTCATATCCGAGAAAATAAGAATCATCCGGATCGGATCTTTTTTCAGGGTTTTGTTATATTCCAACAAGGAATCCAGATTTTCAAGGATGGAGGAAAGGTCTTGCTTCCCCTTTTCATCATATCCCGAATTGACGATATAAGCGATTGAAGCCTCCGGGGCATACCCCAGCGACTTTCCCGCCAGATTGGACAACATTGCGCCGCTTCCAAGCGTACTGATCAAATTTTGAGATAAGGGATCTTCGTTCCCATAAAAGAGTTTCAAATTATCTTTGTATTCAGGATGATCAACGTAAAGCTGTGGTCCGATGATCGCGATTCCCACGCCTTTTCCAGTGATTCCATTTTCATGGAAAAGCGCTGCGCCTAACGGTTTGCCCCAGGCTTGTTTCCAAAATTGCTCAATGTCCAGGTTCGTCAACGTATCCGGCCATTTTGTACTTGCGGTAAACATCGTTTCATTCGCAAGCTCGGATAACGTCAGCGAAGATAAATCCAGCGTTGAAAGATCTTTCGCTGTAAAATTATAAAAATAAAAATTTTGGGATGTCTTAATCTGATAATCGGATAGACTTGGGTTTGACAGGTTCTTATCCGGCCTGGATTCCAGAAATTTTTCCATTTCCTTTCCCGCTGAGGTCCCATGAATTCCCGGTTTCAGACGACCTTCGCTAAAACAGCCGCTCAAACACACTATCAATAACAGACCCATGATCAAAACTTTCTTCATTTCCGATCCCTCCTTATCCATTTCTATCTCAATCATACTCCAAATTTCAAACAATCGGAAACAAGGATTATCAATTTAATTCAATGACAGTTTTTCAAGCCTCCAAACTTGCGGTCTAAAATAAAAAAGACCTGCGCAGACACGCTGTCCGCTCAGATCTTCTGATTTCATAATGGCGCTATTCGATCGTTTCCCGCCAGATGTTTGCGCCCAAGGCCCGCAGCTTGCCATCCAGATCATCGTAGCCTCGTTCGATGTGATAAATTTCATGAATCTCCGTCACGCCTTCCGCTAGCAAGCCCGCCACTACCAGACTGGCGCCGCAGCGCAGATCCGTTGCAGTAACCCGATCGCCATAGAGCGGCGTGATTCCTTCGATCGTACAGCTGCCCTGACCGACGCTGATATCCGCGCCCATCCGCTGCAGTTCGATACAATGTTTAAACCGTTCCGGATATATCGTTTCCTTGATCGTCGACTTGCCTTCCGCCTGCGTCAGCAACGCCGATAACGGCTGCTGCAAATCTGTCGCAAACCCAGGATATGGCAGCGTTTTGATATCCACGCCCTGCAGCTTCCCGCCGCCGCGGATCGTCACGCTGTCCACGTCGACTTCCATATCCACGCCCATTTCCTGCAGCTTTGACAATAACGATTCCAAATGCTGCGGAATAATGTTGGTAATCTTCATTTCCTTAGCCGCCGCGGCCGCCATGATAATAAACGTGCCCGCTTCAATCCGGTCCGGGATGATCTCATGGAAGCAGCCGGATAAATAATCCACGCCGTCAATCGTGATCACATTCGTCCCCGCGCCGCGGATATGCGCGCCCATCTTGTTTAAAAGCGTCGCAACGTCAATGATTTCCGGCTCCTTCGCCGCGTTTTCAATCGTCGTGCGGCCCTTTGCATACACCGCCGCCATCATGATGTTGATCGTCGCGCCGACCGAAGAAATATCCAGGAAGATCTTTGTTCCGATCAATTCTTCCGCTTCGATCGTATAACACCCTTTCTGGTAGTCGACCTTCGCCCCCAGCGCTTCAAAGCCCTTGAGATGCAGATCAATCGGCCGCGGCCCCAGATAACAGCCGCCCGACATTTTAATTTTCACATGCTTGTATTTGCCTAACAAGGCTCCCATGAAATAATAGGAAGCCCGCAGCTTCGTAACCGCCGGATGTTCCAGCGGGCAGTTGATCATCTCCGTCGGATCGATGATCAGATGCCCCCGATCCTTATGCACCACCGCGACGTTCAATTCCTCTAACAAGGTCGATAACGACTCCACGTCCGCGATATCCGGAACGCCGCAGATCGTCACCGGGCCGTTAGCCAGAATGGAGGCCGGGATTAAAGCCACCGTCGCGTTCTTCGCCCCGCTGATTCTGACCTCTCCGTTCAGCTGATGACCGCCTTCAATCTTAAATACTTCTTCCATCGGTTGGGCTCCTTTCATTGCACTATCATACTATTAAGTTTGGCTGAAAACGTGATTGTTCCCTGATTCAATGAACGCGGAAACCTTACTCGCAATACAGCTGACGAATCTCTGCTTCCCATTGATCCATCAGTTTCTGCAGCTTCTTTTTGTTATTCTTTCTGCCCATCCAGGAAAAGCTGGCGATGGCCAGTTTTTTCTCCATGCTGGACGGCAGGAATTCCTCGCTGTACGTCACCTGACAACGATCCTCGCCCAGCGCGGCGCATCGGGTGTCAATCACCTGCGTACCGTCAAACATATCGACCCGCAGCTGGACATGACCCGGCTTGTCGTATACCGCGACCTGCGCCTTGCCGACCCGCTGCTTCCTTTCTGAAACCAGAACCTTCTTATCATATTTCATGCCCTCATGAATCTGGGCGATTGTCAATTTCTTATCGGTTTCGATCTGAATATCCTGCGCAATCCGCCGTGCCATGAAATTGAAAAACTGCACGGCAGAACAGGGAAACTCGTGCTGTATCTGCATAAACCTCATCCTTACCTTATCCGTACCTATTATACCGTGAACTCCCCGGCATTGCCACAATTTCCAAGTCCTTACCGGCAGTTTTCGCTTTCCTGAACTTTCCTTTCCCGCGCCGTTTATCCCAAAACTTCCGGCAGGCGCTTTGATCAACATAAATAAGGATCGCTTTTTTTTCGATCAAACTGACGTTGGAAAACCGAACGGAATGTTCCGCTCTCCCACTGTGCTTCCACTCTGTTTCATTTCTTCCGGTACTTCATGCTATAATAGAGATAACAATCCACCGCAAGGCAAAGAATAATGTAGGACAGACAAAGCCATCGCCGCTTTTCCAGCCGAAACGAAATCACAATTCTGATTAAGACTTCCGGGAGAAAATGAACCATGGATAAACGCAGACACCGAAAAACTCACACTCTGGCGCAATTTTTACGGCGCTATTTTCTGACGACCGCTTTGGGTGTACTCGCGCTTTTGGGGAGTGCTGTGCTCCTGTTTCTGCTGGGACTTCAGGCTGGATGGTACACGCGGCTCAATCACAATGAGAAACAGGCCCAGGAACTGATCGGTAAAATTCAGCGGCAGGATTTCTTTGATCCGGCTGAGGTTGGCGATGGTCTTGATTATGTGCTGTTCAGTCATGAACAGCTGGCAGATACTTCGTTGTCCCCGGACAGCGCGCTGACTGATTTTTCTCTCTATACCGGCAGCTACACCGGCAAGATCGGCACGCAAACCTGGTTCCGCACCGACCTGCGGGCGGAAGTCGTCATCCTCTTATTCCGCTATGAAATCCGCCCCGCCCTCCCGGCACTCGCCGCGCTGATCCCCAACTTGCAGGGGCCGTTGATCGGCGCACTCGGCTTGTCGCTCTTTCTGTACCTGTTGACGACGGCCAATCACTACGGGCGGAAACTTGTACAGGCTTTGAACACGTTGGAAGAATCCGCAACGCAGATCGCTTCCGGCAATCTTGAT
Organism: Holdemania sp.; assembly: GCF_986127675.1. Lineage (NCBI taxonomy): Bacteria > Bacillati > Bacillota > Erysipelotrichia > Erysipelotrichales > Erysipelotrichaceae > Holdemania > Holdemania sp. Next base: position 6,291 of record NZ_CFQZWI010000001.1, read on the forward strand.
TTTGAAATTCAGGATACCGCGTTCACCGAGTTCAATCAGGCGTTGAATTCCGTTGATACGATGCGCTCCGCACTGAAGGATTCCCAGATCCAGCAATGGGATATGCAAAATCAGCGGGAGATCCAGATCACCGTGCTGGCGCACGATTTAAAGACGCCGCTGGCTAAAATCCAAACCGACGCCGAACTTTTGCAAAAGGAAGCCCGGTCAGCAAGGCATCGTCTGGAAGCCATCAATCGCCATGTCGGTCAGCTTCGTCAGGTTGTATTTCAGCTGCAGCAGGCAGCGTGCAGCCAGAATCAGGCGGAACAGCCCCGCGTCACCGCTATCGACGCGCTGGTCCGGCGCTGCATGAAGGAAGTATCCGGATTGTGCCGCAATAAAGCGATCACATTGACGGTATTCTGTCCGCCTTTCCAGGCCCGAATCCATGCGGAAACGCTGCGCCGGGCGCTGATCAATCTGCTTGATAACGCAATCCGCTACTGCCCCTCAGGCAAGACGGTTCAGCTGATGGGCCAGATTACGGAAACCTGCTGGATCCTGAAAGTCAGCGACGAAGGTCCCGGTTTTCACGCGGAAAGCCTGAATCATATCGGCGAGCCATTCTACCGTTATGAATCAGCCCGCAGCAGTCATGGCCATGCGGGTCTGGGCTTATATACCGTTTCGCAGGCAATGCAGATTGAAGGTGGCCGCATGATTCCCGGCAACGTTCCGGATGGCAGCGGCGCTCAGGTAATTCTGCAATTTCCATTATCGACGCTGGCTGATGAAAATGAAGCGGCCGCAAATTCAGATTAAACGTCAAATTGAAACTGGAATTCGCAGAGAAAGACAATATCATTTTAGATGTCCTTTACCAAAGACGAATTGGATTCACCCTGGCTTGCCGGCTGCTATTAAACCTTGAACTCAAAGCTGAAGCCGAAGCCTTTGACCTCATGCGTATCGTTGGCAATCACAAACGCTTCCTTGTCGATCGCCGTCACCATTTCCATCAATGCCGGATACTGATTTTTCGTGATGACGACCAGGATGATCTTCCGCTTTTCACAGGTAAAGCCGCCCTGCGCTTCGATCAGCGTTGTGCCGCGTTCCAGTTCGGAATGAATTCGTTCAATGATCTGTTCATATTGATCGGAGATGATCTGAATCGCTTTGGCCTGCTGGCCGCCGAACATCAGCACCTTATCAATCGCCACGGAAGAAGCCCAGACGGAAACAAAGCCGACCAGCACCGCTTCCAGGCCATAGGTAAATGCGCCCAGCAGCACGGTCAGCGCATCGGTGATCAGCACCAGCTTGGCAATTTCAATGTGCGTCAGCTTATGGACGATCAGCGGCGGAATATCCATGCCGCCGGTACTCGCCCCGGTTCGTAACGCCATCCCCACGCCGGTACCGCCTAAGAGTCCGCCATACAGAGAAGCCAGGATTGGATCAAGATCCAGCACCGGCACCCGGCCGCTGAAAAACGTCAGAAACACCGGATAGATCAACGAACTCAAAATGGTCTTCATCGCGAAGTCTTTTCCCAGAAAACAGGCTCCGACGATAAACAACCCGACGACCAGCAGATTGACCATCAGCGTAACTGGCAGCGGAATCAACGGCTGCAGCGCAACCGCCACGCCGGCGACGCCGCCTGACAAGATATCATAGGGCAGGATGAACATACTGACGGCCAGCGCCAGCACAACATTGCCCGCCACAACCCAGACAATATCCTTCCCCTTTTGTTTTAACGATTTCATAAGCGACCTCCTCGTTGACAATTCATCCTTCTTATTATAAGCTTTCCCCCGGCATAAAAAAAAGAAAACCCGCAGATTTCTCCGCCGGTTTTCGAGGATCTCAGTTTTTAAACGATTACGCCTTGTTTGCGGAACCGAACTGGTTCATCATTTCGATGACCTTCTTGGTGATCGCTTCTGCGCCTGGTTTCAGCAATTTACGCGGATCATAGCCCTTGCCGGCCAGATCTTTGCCTTCTTCAATGTACTTCCGGGTTGCGGCTGCGAAAACCAGCTGCAGTTCGGTGTTGACGTTGATCTTGGAAACGCCCAGGGAGATTGCCTTGGCAACCTGATCCGCCGGGATGCCGCTGCCGCCGTGCAGAACTAACGGTTTTCCATTGGTGGAAGCCTGGATTTCAGCCAGACGGTCAAAGTTCAGACCCTGCCAGTCAGCCGGATATTTGCCATGAATGTTGCCGATGCCCGCAGCCAGGAAATCAACGCCCAGCGCCGCGATGTTCGCGCATTCCTGCGGATCTGCCAATTCGCCCATGCTGGCAACGCCGTCTTCTTCGCCGCCGATGCCGCCGACTTCACATTCAACGGAAATGCCCTTCGAATGAGCCAGTTCCAGAATTTCTTTCGACTTCGCAACATTTTCTTCGAAATCGTAATGCGAACCGTCAAACATGACAGAAGTGAATCCCGCTTCAATGCAGGCCTTGGCTCCTTCAAATGAACCATGATCCAGATGCAGAGCAACTGGAACGGTGATGCCCATGGAGTCATGAATTTCTCTGACCATGGCGACAACATTCTTGAATCCAGCCATATACTTGCCAGCGCCTTCCGAAACGCCTAACATGACTGGTGACTTGGCTTCTTCAGCTGCAGCCAGGATGGATTTAATCCATTCCATGTTATTGATGTTGAATGCGCCTACTGCATAATGACCTTCATGCGCTTTTTCGATCATTTCTTTTGCGGAAACTAATGCCATAAATGTATCCTCCTATTTTCTACGCCCTTATTCTACTCCATTTTTCATAATTTGAGAAGTCTGCAACCGCGCTTTTGCATTAAAAAGAACACATCCCGAACAATCCTCAGATTTCAGTCAAAAATGCTGATCTGCCACTTTGTGAGAAAATTTGAAGAAAGCACAGATTTTAAATCTCCGATGCCAAGATTCGCTCTCAAAACAAAATACTTTGAAAAAAAAGAGGATAATTTTACCCATTTTTGGTTAACTTATGAAGAATTATTAACTTTTTTGTGTATAATACTATTGTCAGGGTGTAATATAAAGAGGGTTTACAAGTAAGGATTACCGATTTCGTTTTATCACCTGCTTTAGTGATTTTTTTACTTAACTTCACTAAAAAAATGATTGTCATAGTAGAAATTGTTGGATATAATTCCAACCGGAGGAATAGTATGAATAAAAGTTCAGAAATTTACGACATCGCTTGGGATCTCGCTTCGATCGTAGACAACCTGGATGATTCCGTCCTTAACGTAATTCGAAAAGGGACGCAAGGGATAGATCCGAATGCTTCCGCATCGCTGGATCTGGCCTGCACAATGCTGAATAAGAACATCGAACAGCTGAAAAGCTTAGTTGCATCCCTGGAAGAAATTACTTTCAGTCTGGAAGAAGAACTGGAAAAAAGAGGACCGAACGAGAAAGAGAACTCCTCAGCACCGGCAAATTTATCGTAAACTAAGAGAACTGTCAGAGCATTCAAGCTTTGCGACGGTTCTTTTTATTTTAGGTAAAAGAGGGAACGTGCAGATCCGCAGATTTTCAATAGGGAAGATAACGATGTTTGAACAGGACTCTTTTTCGATCTTCCGCTGAACCGTTTTTTGTGCAGGGGGGGAGCGGCATTGACTTCACTGTCATCTTCATGAAGAGCACGGTTGTTTTTTCAGTGAAGGAACTGAAAATAGTTTGATCAGCTTCTTTGCCGCTGCGGACTCAGGATTCAGCCTGGGTACTTGCCAATCGGACTGAATTTCATTATAGTTATAGCCAAGTTAACAGGAGGATTTCATCATGCAATCACCGCAGGAGATTATGATCATCCGTCAGTTGGACCGCGATTTGGCGCTGGCCGGCGACCGGCTGCACAGCCGCCAGATTTACCAACGCACCCTTTGGATACCGGATGAAGAACATCGTCAGGCTCTGGCCGAGACCTTAGACCAGCTGCGCTATCGTGTCGATCAGCTGACAGACGACAATGAAGCCTCGCATTTTTTTATCCACCATTTCCATGACGTTCTTGATTTTCTGACTTGGGAAGCGGAAGATTTCTGGACGCATCCGCAGGTTCAGCTGGGTGAAATCCAGCATGCGTTAAAGCAGCTGTGGTCCGTGGATCAGCGGCGACGCAGTCTGCGCATCGCTATTTTAGGCGATCAATGGGCTGCGCTGCCCGCTTGCCTGCAGGCTCTGGAACGCCGGTTCCCCGATTTTGACGAAAAGGATCTGCCGGTCATCTTATCCCGCAGCGCTGCGCTCAAACGCCAGGCCGAACAGATTATCCCTCAGCTGGACGCCCAGGAAGTGGAAGTCAAGCATCGTCTGAGCGAAGGCGTCCAGGCGCTGTCCCGCTGGATTGACCTGCTGCGCGAGGCCGGCGTCAATGAAGGTCAGGAAATCAAAGACGAGGATCAACGCCTGAACACGGATCCGGAAAGTTACCGGCGCACGCTGGCCATGAAGCTGGGTGTCGATCTGGAAGATCTGCTTTCCTGGTATAAAGATGAAATTGAAGCGACGCGGGCCAACGTCTTCGCGATTGCCAACCGGTTAAGCGATACGCCGGTGACGACGATGACTCAGGTTCGAGCACTGCTGGACGAAAAGGCCGGGGCTTGCGAAAGCGCTGAGGAAATGTTCCGCCGCGGTCATGAATATCTGGCCCGCGTCAAAGCGGTCAGCAAGCAGAAACTGTGGCATCCGATTGATGAAATTTGCGATCTGACCGGAGTGCCGGAGGAACTCAGAGAATCCTTCCCGTGGGGTGGTTACATGGACGGCTGTCCGTACGAACGTCCGCTGCACGGCCGGATGTTCTTAAATGAAACCAACTACACCGCCGTCAGCGACGGCTGGATTAAGGTCAATACGATTCATGAAGCCTATTTCGGCCATCACATCCAGTTTTTGCGGGTCAACAGCGATCCGCTGCCGGAAACGATGCGCCGCGGGCCAAAGGCTGACCCGCTGATCGAAGGCACAGCGCACCGCAGCGAGCACGTTTACGAATCAATCTTTGCGGAAGATCCTTACTTTCCGCTGTTCACAGCTTACCGCCGGCACCATACGTCAGTGCGGATTCAGGCTGATCTGATGCTGCGGTGGGAAAACCGCACGATCGGTGAAGTCGTTGAATTATACCGGCGGGAACTGGGCTTTGATGCGAAGACCGCACGCGGTCAGGTTCTGGCTCAGGAAGACATGTTCGGTTATTTCACCTGTTACTGCTATGGTCTGAAAAAGATCGAACAGCTGGAAAAGGAACTGGGGCTGCCGGCGGATGAGATGACCCGGCGGTTATTTGAAGCGGGACAGATCAGTATGGAAAGCTTGCGCCTGTTGTTAACCTGCAGCGAGCAAGCCCGCTGGTCAATTCTGCACGACTATCCAAGCCTTTACCGGTTTGCGTAGGATCATCATTAAGAGGCGAGGAATCCGCAATGATAAAAGCACTGTTTTTTGATCTGGACGGCACGTTGTTAACCTCTGAGAAAACATTGGCGCGTTCCACATGGGAAGCGCTGCAGGCTTGCCGCAAGAAAGGTATTTCCCTGTTCATCGCCACGGCCCGGGCGCCGCTGCTGGAAACAATGCTCGGCTGGACGGAAATCGAACTGAACTTATTTGACGGCGGAATTTATTGCAACGGCGCCTGCGAAAAGCTGCATGGGCAGACACGATACACGTTTCTGCCCGCCGCAATCGTCGCCAGCTGCGTGAAAGCCGTTCAAGCAGTCCCTGAACTGCATCTTGCGCTGCAGCTGAAGGATGAATTCCACGCCTTCAATGAACCGTTAGCCGACTTTGCCTATCCGTTATGGGGCATTGATCCGCGCCTCTGCGTTTTGCTGGGGCCGGAAGTGGTTAGACAAACGGTGAAAATTCTGATTTACTTTGAAAATCTTGTTGATTCCGTCACTGCTCTGTCCTTGTCGCTGACAGATCGCTGCCGCGCGATGAGCGTGAATCAGGCGAACGTCTATCTGACCGATCAGGGCAAGGTGCTGCAAATCACAAATCGCCAGGCAAGCAAATTCAAAAGTATTGATCACCTGCGCTGCCTGCTGAATCTGAAACCGGAAGAAATCGCGGTGTTCGGCGATGATTGGAATGATCTGGAAATGTTGACCCGCTTTCCTAACAGCGTCGGCATGGGGAATGCCGATCCGAAATTGCTCAGTCAGGTCCGTTATCAAACGCAAAGCAACGATAAAGATGGAATTGCCTACGCCATGCATACGCTCCTGGGGTTGATCTGAATCGGTATCCATGAAAGAAAATCAGTTAGTTCTATCCTGTTTTTAAGAGAACGGCACGGAAGCTCCTGCCGAGCAGGTTACAACAACTCAGCGAAGCCGCAAAGACGTCAGGAATCATAAATATTGAAATCAACAATTTGTGGCAATGAATGAAGCTGGGATGTCGCTATTCATTTAGGCGGAAGAAAAAAGAGATCCTGATCCGCTTTGAATGTCCGATAGATTCAGAGTCCGGGATGTTCTCGCAGATTTAGAAAACACCCTGTTCTTATTGATCACTCCCTGAAGCACGCTGAGCATCAACCTGTTCCGCTTTCTCATTTTCAACCCTTCCCTTGGACCCGAGGCCCTTTTGCCTATCTTACGGATTCCTGTCTGTCTTTCTGCTTCCTCCTTAAGAAATGGGAACCCGGGGAAAAAATATTTTTTTATTTGTTTGACATCGGGCTAAAACCTGTTATACTGAAGAAGTAATATTAAGCAATAGCTATGATCGCGTAACGGGATTGTAATTATCACTCAATGTACAAAAATCCCTGAAGTTATGCGATTTTTTATACCTTGAGTAGCTTCTTATTCCCACTAAAGGAGGTACTTAAAATGAGTACAGGAAAAGTAAAATGGTTTAACGGCGACAAGGGCTACGGATTCATCACGGATGATCAGGGCCAGGGCGATATCTTCGTTCATTTCTCAGGCATCAACGGCAGCGGCTACAAGTCACTGGAAGAAGGCCAGAAGGTTTCCTTCGAGATTGAAAACGATGCTCGCAGCAACAAGTCCCGCGCTGTTAACGTCACAGTTCTCTAAAAAACTGAAAAACCCGAAAGGGTTTTTTTCTATGTTCTCACTGACAGTTTCGTCAGTTTTCCAGTCCTGCCTGCCCCTCAGATCGTCCTGTTTTAAACGCTTCGCAGAACCTTCCTATTTTACCATTTCTTCAATGGCATTCTCGATCTCTTTCTGATATAATATGAAATTGAGTTTTTAAGGGGTATAGACTATGAAAAGACTGGCTTTCGATAACGAAAAATATGTGCAGATGCAGTCTGCCAAAATTAAAGAACGCATCAAACAATTTGATAACAAGCTTTATCTGGAGTTCGGCGGCAAGCTCTTTGACGATTACCATGCCTCCCGCGTACTCCCGGGATTTCAGCCGGACAGTAAAATAAAAATGTTGATGGAGCTTCGGGAATCTGTCGAGATCGTCATCGTCATCAATGCGACGGACATTGAGAAAAACAAAGTCCGCAGCGACTTGGGGATTACCTACGATCTGGATGTCTTACGTTTGATCGACGCCTTCCGCAGCATTGACCTGTATGTCGGCAGCGTCGTCATCGCACAGTACGCCGGCCAGATCACCGCAAATCTGTTTAAGAAGAAACTGGAAAATCTCGGTATCAACGTCGTTCTGCATTATCCGATCCCCGGCTATCCAAGCAATGTTTCCTACATTGTTTCCGACGAAGGCTATGGCAAGAATGAATACATCGAAACCACCCGTGAACTGATCGTCGTCACCGCCCCGGGACCCGGCAGCGGCAAAATGGCAACCTGCCTGTCGCAGTTGTATCATGATTACAAGCGAGGCATCAAAGCCGGCTATGCCAAATTTGAAACTTTCCCGATCTGGAATCTGCCGTTAAAGCACCCGGTCAATCTGGCCTATGAAGCGGCGACGGCGGATCTCAACGACGTCAACATGATCGACCCGTTCCACCTTGAAGCGTATGGCGAAACTGCGGTGAACTACAACCGCGATGTGGAGGTATTCCCGGTCTTGAATACTTTATTTGAAAAGATTGCGGGCGTATCCCCGTACAAATCGCCGACCGATATGGGCGTCAATATGGTCGGCAACTGCATCATCGACGATGAAGCGGCGCGCCGGGCCAGCGAAGATGAAATTCTGCGGCGCTACTATCAAGCGCTGTGCGATTACCGCCGCGATCTGGCAACGGAAGAATCCGTTCAGAAAATCGAACTGATCATGAACCAGGCCGGGATTGTAAAGGAAGACCGCAAGGTGGTTACCGCCGCCTTAAATAAAGCCGCGGAAACCGAAGCGCCGGCCGTGGCCATCGAACTGAACGATGGACGGATCATCACTGGAAAAACTTCCAATTTGTTAGGCGCCTCCAGCGCCGCACTGCTGAATGCGTTAAAGGAAATCGGCGGCATCAACGACAATATCCCGCTGATCTCCCCGAATGTCATCGAACCGATTCAGAAGCTGAAAGTCGAGCATCTCGGCAATCATAACCCGCGCCTGCATACCGATGAGATCCTGATCGCCCTGGCGATTGCCGCGACGAATAATCCGGTATCCCATCTGGCGATGCAGCAGCTGAAAAAGCTGAAGGACTGCGAAGTTCATTCCACCGTGCTGCTTTCGGAAGTCGATTCGTCGACATTCAAAAAGCTGGGCATGAATCTGACATGCGAGCCGGTGTATCAGAAGAAAAGATTGTATAATCGTTAACAAAAGCTGCGACACAAAGATTCATCCGAGTCTTCTGTGCCGCAGCTTTTCATTTGCATTTTTATTTTAACTGGAAACTTTATTCATCCTCTGCTCATTCTCCAACAAGCACCCGCCGGGTGCTTTCTTCCACGGCAAAAAGGTTATCCAGCACTTATTGAAGCGGAAATCAACGCGACCGCTTCCAAAATATTGGACACGACCGGCTTGCCGGAAGTGACAAGAAGCCTGCGGCTTTGGTGGCCGCGGTCGATCAGAATGCAATCCCAGCCTAACGCTTCCGCAACCTCCGCGTCATGCAGGGAATCCCCGATCATGATCATTTCCCGATCCGGCTGCGGATTTTTCTTCAGCCACGCCTGGGCGGCGCTCAGCTTCTCCCGGGCATAGATATCGGAAATTCCGATCAGATCGCTGAACCAGTCCGTACATCCGCATTGTTCTGTCTGCATGCGCAGATGATCCTGCCGGGAAGCGGAAAGAATCAGCGACGGTACCCCCTGTTCCCGCAGCTGCCGGATCCCCGGCTCCGCATCCGCAAACAAGCCGCAGCGCACGGCCCGTTCGTGATATCCGCGCATGTATTCCGTTGACAAAGCCTCAAAGCTTTCCCGTTCCAGATCAAAACCAACCTGCCGGTAGTAATTGATCACCGGGAACGTAAACACATTCTGGTATTGATCCACGCTTTCCAGCTGCGGCAGATGCCGCCGGCGAAGCATCGCGTTGACCGTTTCGATGCAGACCTCCACATCGTCCAATAACGTCCCATTCCAATCCCAGACTACCATTTTCATCCTTTTTCACCTCACTCGCTATGATTCTTGCCTGAAACGCCATTGATAAACACGCTTGCGCAAAGCGCAAAACGTTTTCTTTGCGCATCACTTTTTCCAAACGAAAAGGCAGACTGCGCTGCCCTTTCCCCATCAGAAACTTTCGTCGTTTGATTCTTCAAACGGAACTTTTTCGACTTCCGCGTCTTCCTCGAAGCTGTCCAGTTCGTCCAGCTCGTCGATATTGTCGTCCTCCAGGACGATCGCACTGGTATCAAAGTGCGTTTCGTTATACGTATGCCGTGACCGCAGATCCCACTTGTTGTTGCCCAGGGACGTAAAACGGTTGTCCAGCATCATCGACGTGTAGAACGAGGCGATTTTCCGTTCAGCCACATTTTCGGAATAACCCATGATTTGAGAAACCTCATCCCACAGCTTGTTGAAGGTGACGCTGTTTTTCTTTTTGCTTAACAGTTGATAAGCAACATCAGTCATTGAACGATTTGACACTTTGAAACAGTCCTTTCTTACATTTTTTCCGGTGCGCTGACGCCGATCAAGGTCAGTGCGTTGCGCAGAGTTATTTCAGAAGCCTTCACCAACGCCAGACGTTGGGCGCTTAATTCCAGGTTCGTCCGATCCAGAACTTTGCAATCGGCATAGAACGTGTGGAACAGCTGCGCCAAACGGGTGATATAATTGCACATTTTGTGCGGCTGGCGGGTTTTGGCGGCATCCGCGACCGTGGATGCGAACTCGTTGATGTGCTTAAGCAGATCGAGTTCCTTTTCGTGCGTGATCAGTTCGTAATGATCCGCAAGCGCGATGTCCGCTCCCGAACGCAGAATCGAACACATCCGCGCGTGAGCGTATTGAGCATAGTAGACCGGGTTTTCGTTGGTCTGCTTCTTCGCCATGTCGATATCGAAATCCATGTGCGTATCCGCAGCCCGGGAAACGAAGAAGTACCGGACGGCATCGACGCCCGCTTCCTCCACCAGATCTTTTAAAGCAACGGCTTTGCCGGTCCGCTTGGACATCTTAAACTCTTCGCCGTCTTTCACCATCCGGGCCATCTGGATGATGTCCACTTCCAGATCGTCTTTATTTTTGCCCAGCGACTGCACCGCCGCCTTCAGCCGGGCAATGTAGCCATGATGATCGGCACCGAAGAAATCGATCAGCTTATCATAGCCACGGTCAAACTTGTCGACATGGTACGCGATATCCGGCGTCAGATACGTATAGCTGCCGTCGCTCTTGACGAGCACGCGGTCCTTATCGTCGCCGAAATCGGTTGTGCGCAGCCACAGAGCGCCTTCGCTTTCATACGTCATGCCCTGAGCTTTCAGCGTGTTCAGCGCTTTGTCCACCATACCGCGGTCATAAATGCTCTGTTCACTGGTCCAGACGTCAAACTCAACGCCGAAGGCCGCCAGATCGGCTTTCAGCTTCGCCAGCTCGGCCTGCAGTCCGTATTGGCGGAAAAAGGAATAAGTTTCTGCTTTATCCTTATGCGCCAGCTCTTCGCCGTATTCCTGTTTGAGATCCTGCGCGATTTTAATCAGGTCCGGGCCGTGGTAACCGTCTTCCGGCACCTCCGCCTCCATCCCGCACGCCTGCAGATAACGTGCCTGCAGCGACAGCGCCATGTTGCGGATCTGATTGCCCGCGTCATTCACATAGTATTCACGCGTCACGTCATAGCCCGCAAATTTCATCAGCCGCGTGACGGAATCGCCCATCGCCGCGCCCCGGGCATGGCCCGGATGCAGATCACCGGTCGGATTGGCCGAAACATATTCGACGTCCACCTTCAGTCCCTGGCCCGCGTCGGAACGTCCGTAGTTTTCATTTTCCTGCAGCACGACGCCGATCACCGACGCCAGACTTGCGCTCTCCATAAAGAAATTGATGAAGCCCGGACCCGCGATTTCACATTTGGCAATCGAGCCCTGCTTCAGATCCAGATGATCGATCAGCTGCTGCGCGATCATCCGCGGATTCTGCCGCAGCTGCTTTGTCAGCCGCATCGCCGCATTCGTCGAGTAATCGCCGTGGATCTTTTCCTTCGGGATTTCGATGACGACGTCGCCGCTCTCCCAATCCAGATCAAAAGCCTGTTTCACCGCGTTTATGATGCAGGTTTTGAGGTTTGTTTCAATTTGATTCACGCTTCTGCCTCCTTAAAAAACCATTCGATCTGGAAGCGGTCGGACGGCTGTCCCGCTTCGCCGATTTCATACGCGACGCGCCAACAGTCCTCCGTTTGTTCCAGAAGGGTCGTAAGATTGCCGATTTCAAAAACACCGAACTCCGTTTGAATACGGGATACGGACCGTTGATGAAGCACCAGAAACATCGTGGATACGGCTTCACCCTTGCGTTGGATCGTTATGCTTTGACTTTGTATTTCAACCCGGACCGGACAGCCCGAAGGTTCTTCGGTGTAGAAAAGCTGATTCCCGCCGACGACCTCGCAGGCACATTCGCACAGGCATTCCGCCCGGCCAGTGTTCAGATCTGTTCGTACGACTCGAACTTGTTTAGGTTTTGAAATCATGTTTCTTTTTCCTTTATTCCCTATGATTATAACGGTTGTTGAATAGTTGTCAATAGTCAATTTCAATAAGTTTAAAATTCTTTCTACGGGCCACAATAAACCTGCGAGGTGATGGACGATGAAAAAACTGATCACAGCCGGATGCGTCCTGACGTTATGCGGATTACTGGCACTTTTGGGCTTCTACGGCTACGCTTATTTATCGTATGTCCCGCTGCTGGGACAGGACAGCCGGATCCGTCTTTATAATAACCAGGGCGGTTTAATTTATGAATCGACCTACCAGAAAAACAGCGAATGGATAAATTTGGAGGACGTCCCGCAGACGATGATCGACGCGGTGATCTCGATTGAGGACCGGCGTTTTTATCACCATTACGGGTTGGATCCGATCCGAATCGCCAAAGCGGTGCTGGTCAACGCTGAAAACGGCGATATCGTGGAAGGTGGTTCGACGATCACCCAGCAGCTGGCGCGCAACCTGTTTCTGACGCTCGATCAAACCTGGTCGCGAAAGTTTCAGGAAGCGGTGTATGCCGCGAAGCTGGAGATGCATTTCTCCAAGGATCAGATTCTCGAAACCTATCTGAACACCATCTATTACGGGCATGGCGTCTACGGCATCCAGAAGGCCGCCGCGTTTTTCTTCGGCAAAGAGCTGGACGACTGCACCTTAGGCGAAATGGCGATGCTGGCGGGAATTCCCAACGGGCCTTCCTTATTCTCCCCTTTTATTTCGATGGACAACGCCCGTTCACGGCAGGCCGTCGTCTTGCAGGCGATGGTTGACAACGACAAGCTTTCCCAAAGCGAAGCCGACAGCGCAAAAGCGCAGCCGGTGCTGCTGGCGGACTTTTCCACCCAGAAAATCATGGGCTCCAGCGGGTATTATAAGGACGCCGTGCTGACGCAGCTGAAAGAGATGGGCTTCCTCGATCAGGAAACGCTGGAAAAGGGGCTGAACGTCTATACCTATCTGGATCCGCAGATGCAGACGATTTTACAGGACGCCGTCGACGATCACATGCCCGATACCGATCAACAGATCGCCGGATTAATTCTGGAGCCGTTTACCTTCAACGTTCTGGCGATGGTCGGCGGCCGGGACTACACGACCTCCCAATACAACCGCGCGCTATATTCCACCCGGCAGGTCGGCTCGACGATCAAGCCGCTGCTTTACTACATCGCCCTGCAGCAGGGGTTGTCTCCCTCCTCGACCTTTCTTTCCACCGCGACCCAGTTTCAGATCTCCCAAAGTGTGTTTTATGCCCCGACCAATTACCGCAATGTCTATCCGGAAAAGGAAATCTCGATGATCAATGCGATCGGCGTGTCGGATAATATCTACGCCGTGAAAACGCATTTGTTTCTGGGCATGGATCTGTTGGCGGACGGTCTGGCCGCCTTCGGCATCGAATCTGAGGAAGCCACGGCCGCGATGGCTTTGGGCGCGACGCATTTCCCGCTGATCGACCTGGCGAAGATTTACAACACGTTCGCTTCCGAGGGATTGGTGGACGAGCCGTCGATGATCCGGTTAGTCACCGATAACGCCGGCAACATCCTCTACCAACGCCAGGAAAATCCAAAACAGCTGCTGCACCGCGATGAAACGCTGATGCTTTCCCAGCTGCTGCGGGCGCCGTTCGATATCAAAAATCTGCAGGTGATGACGCCTTCCCTGTTGGGCTACGAGCCCTATACAACGACGGCCGCAAAGTCCGGATCCAGCGACTGGGACAGCCTGATCGCCGGGTATAATCCGCAGATGACCGTCGTGCTGTGGAGCGGTTATGATGAAAATGAGAAACTGGAAACCAACGAGGAACGGCGGGTGCCGAAACAGATCTGGAAGCAGATCTTCAACACCGTTTATCCCCAGGATTCCCCCGGCCCCTGGTACACGCTCAGCCCCGCGCTGGAGGAACGGCGCGTGGATCCGATCAGCGGACAGTCCAGCTCTGCCGGTTCGCTCTACTGGTTCCGCCGCACTGATCCGTAAGCGGAACGCCGTCTTTCCTGGACGGGTTATTTCTGAAATGATTGTTAACGAAAAAAAGGAAGGCGATTTCTGGAACCTTCCGTTTTTCTGCAACATAGTCTGGGGCAGGAGGAATTGCGATGATCCGAGGGTTATGTACCGGCCTGGCCGGCATTCTGACACTTTTTGGACTTTGGGCAGCGATGAACTGGCCCGCGTTGTTGTGGGCGAATCACAGCGCGGGCATGGCATGTTTAACCTGTCAGATGGCGCTGCTCGCCTTTCTGTTATACCGGCATGAATAAACGGCGGCGGCAGGGAATCCACTCGACTTCCGGGTCCGGCCGCAAGACCTTTCCCCACTGCGTCAGCTGCTTTGCCAGCTGATCGCGCAGGTATTCGTAATCCGCGCAATATGCGCTAGGGAGTTGGGCGCTGATCCAGGCTTCCTCGCCGATCCAGACAAACCGCAGGCCGCCGGCGTCGATCGGAGTCCCGGCCTTGTTCGCCAGCTGATTCCAATGATGAATCTGGGCGATGGCTTCTCCACGCCGGGCTACTTCGGCTTGCTTATAAGTCAGAATCCGAACTTCGAGCCGATGGATCTGAAGCTGGGGATCGATCTGACACCGCAGCACGCCCACGCCCGTTCTTTCCTCATCCTTCTCCCATTCGATCCGGCATGCGCCCTCCCTGCATCGGCCGGACTTTTTCCTTTTTCCAACAGGATTGCCTTCCTGAAAAAAGCCGCCGTCAGAGACAGCCAGCCCTGAAAGTGATCCGCAAGGAACCCCGATCCAGCCGCTGTGAAAGCCCCACAGCCACATCAGGCGATGATGAAAACGAAGGCTCAGCCGCAGTGCATCGGGATTTTCATCGAGAATGCCGCCCACGATCAGCTGTTTTTCGACCTTGCTGATAACGCCGATGACGTCCAGATTTCCTTCTTTTACCTGAAAGCACCGGCGAAATGAAGCGGGAAACGTTGGATCCAGAAAACGGGGATCGTTCACCCGCCGCTGCCCGGCCTCGCTCCGGTATTCTTTTTCCGTCAACCATTTCCACCGCATTAAAAACTCCCCCTTTTTTCACATCTGTCAATTAAATCAGACATTTTATGACAGCGAAAAAACGAAAGGAAAAGCCCTGTTTCCAGAAAATTTCCGGACTTACGGGGCTGTCAGGGAAAGTCTACTTTTTGTGTTTGATCCGCAGGAATGGAAAACCGCGCGGATCGTCAGCCGTATTATATCATGATTTCCAGCTTTTGGAATCTTTCCGCAGAGAATTTTACAGGCTTACCGGCCCGGAGGGTCACTCTCCATTTCCCGCGGATAGTACATCCGCAGATCATTCTTGGATTCCCCATGCACCAGTGCCGCCGCGATGACCGAGGCATCGGATAATTCCTCAATCGTGCCGTCCTGCATCAAAACCCAGACCATCGAATTTTCATTTCCCTGATAAGGCTGATACGGCCGTTGGCGGACTTCGTCTACGGTCAGGTAATACGTCGGATCCCAGCCGTTTTCCACCAACCGTGCACGCATCGCTTCCAGCTGATCGTGCGTATGGATTTCGCAGGACTGAAACAGATCGCGGTCCAAAAGCCGCCGCGCCAGATCCGCCGCGATCGGATCTGCGCATTGCCGCAGCAGCGTAAACCCGTAGTTGCAGGCGGATTCATCCATCAGAAAATGATCCTCGACGCTGACGCCGCGTCCTGAGAGGAATGCGTTGAAAATTGGAATTTGTTCCAGAATCGGACTGTCCTGATCCCGCAGCTGTTTTAACCGCGAAAACATCAGCGCGAGCATCGACTCAAAGCTGCGCGATACCGGATGAAAATAAACCTGCCAGTACATGTGATAGCGGGCCATAATGTAATCCTCGACGGAATGCATGCCGCTTTCCTTGACGACCATTTTATGATCGCGCACGCGAATGGTCCGCAGGATTCGTTCCAGATCAAATTCCCCGTATTTCGTCCCGGTGAAGTACGCATCCCGAAGCAGGTAATCCATCCGGTCGGCGTCCAGCTGACCGCTGATCATCTGAACAAGAATTTTATTGGGATGGGTGTGGTCGATCACCGCCGCCACCTTTTCCGGCAGCGATGGGCTGCAGCGGACTAACGCGCGATGGACTTCCGTGTCTTCCAAAATAATCCGGCGCGTCATTTCCTCATGCCTGGCGATCGTCACCGATTCAAACGCATGGGAGAACGGACCATGCCCCAGATCATGAAGCAGACCGGCGGCCATGACCGTAATCTTTTCCTCCTCGCTCAGCGTTTCCCGCAGATCGCGGACTTCCTCGACCATCCGCCGGGCGATCTCATACACCCCTAAAGAGTGCGCGAACCGGGAATGCTCCGCGGTATGATAAACCTGAAACGCCCCGCCCAGCTGCCGGATCCGCTTCAGCCGCTGGACCTCGCGGCTGTTGATGCAGTCCCAGATCACTTTCAGATCAACGTGAATATAGCCATGAATTGGATCGCGAAGCACCTTGACTTCGTTGAGTTTCTCAAACATTGTTTTCCACCTGGCCTTTCTGCTTTTATTTTAAAGGTTTCCCCGGATAATTACAATTCACGAGCGGTCGAAGTTGACGGTTTGTTGTATAATGAAACCAAATCGAAGAAAACCGGCAGGACCGGCTAAAAAAAGGAGGACTTTTTATGACGACAATCGGCTGGATCGGCACAGGCAATATGGCATCGGCGATCATTCACGGCATTACTCAGAAAACGCAGGCTTATGCGATGGCGGCGTATTCGCCGCATTTAGCGGAAAAGACGGATTTCCCGGCACAGAAGCTGAATTCCTCAGCCGAAGTGGCAAAGGTCAGCGACGTTTTATTTCTGGCGGTCAAACCGGTTAAAATGGCGGAGGTGCTCGCCGAGATCAAACCGGCGCTGCGGCCGGAAACGCTCGTCGTGACGATCGCCGTTTCTTTGACGTTGGACTGGTACGCCCGGCGCCTGGGTGAAAACGTCCATCTGGTCCGCTCCCTGCCCAACACCTGCGCGGCTGTCGGGGAAGGGTTTACCGCGCTGACGTTTAACGCCCAGGTCACGGAATCGGAAAAGCAGCTGGCGCTTTCCTTATTGGCCATGACCGGGAAAACCGCGGTGATCGAGGAAGCGCAGATGAACGCGGTATCCGCCCTGACCGGCAGTACCCCGGCTTTGATTTATATGATAATTGAAGCGATGGCCGACGCCGCGGTCAAACACGGAATTCCGCGCGCTCAGGCGTATGCGATGGCAGCCCAGGCCGTGAAAGGCGCCGGGGCGATGGTGAGCGAAACCGGACTGCATCCGGGAATTTTGAAGGATCAGGTCTGTTCCCCAGCCGGCAGCACGATCGTCGGCGTGGAAAAAGCCGAAGCCCTGGGCTTACGTTCAGCCATGCTGGAAGCGGTCGACGCGATCATTGAAAAAACAAACCAGATTTCCGGCTGATCCCTTTTTACACAATCAGAAAGTTTTATACTGTAATTGAATATAACTAACCGCAGTCAAATTGATATACTTAATGCGGTGATAAGGATGAAAGAGAAAAAAAAGAAAAATGGTTTTACTTTGATTGAATGCATTGTCGTTGTTGCGATTCTGGTGGCCTTGTTAATCATGCTGGTCCCCAAGCTGACCGGTTTCACAGAAACGGCAGCGGATACCGCCGCATTGAATAATCTGAAACAAATTGATAAAGCGTTTACCGCCGCCGACATCAAGGCCCGCGTTCAGGAAGGCTATCTCCTTAATCAGAACAGCGAAGTTCTCCTTCCTTTTAACTCTGCCATGCCGGGAGGCAATCAGGAATATGAAATCAGAGTTACCGAATTAATCGAAGAAATGATCGGAGAGGAACTCGCAAAACGATATTCAATTCTTTACGGGCAAACGACGTATCTTATTCAATATTATACAAGTGAGAAATTTAAATCCGATTATTATACCTATGAAAACGGTACCTATTTAAAGTGTGAGGCTGCCGGTTCATGCAAACCGTTATCCTTTCGTGAAGAATAACGAAAACATTCCGGTCAACGGGAAACGTGGATCGGAATGTTTTTTTATTTGCACACGTTAATCCACGCTTGTGCCTGCGCGATTTCATACAACCGGTCCGGCGTCAGCTCGATCGCGCTGTTGCCGCTGCCGCAGGCCGGAAACACCGTTTCAAACCGTTGAAGCGATTCATCCAAATAAACAGGAATTCCCGGACGGATGCCGAACGGACAGACGCCGCCGACCGGATGACCGATTACCGGTTCCACTTCCTCATAGCTTAACATTTTCGCTTTCACATGGAAAAACGCCTTATATTTCGCATTGTCGATCTTCTGATCCCCGGCCGTCACGACCAGCACCGGCTGATCCTGCACCCAAAACGACAAGGTTTTCGCGATCCGCGCTTCCTCCGTACCCAGCGCTTTGGCCGCTAACGCCACCGTTGCGCTGGAATGCTCCAGCTCAATGATCTGATCGGCGCAGCCCCATGCTTTTAAATATTCCCGGGCTTGTTCAATCGCCATAACATCACTCCCAATCTGTTTTTAATCCTACCTCACTTTGAAGGAAGACGCAAGAATTGACGAAATACGATATCAGGTTACATTGAAACATCACGCTTCTGCAATTAAAAATCTCAGCCATTTTACATGTACAGATATTTAATAATTAAGAATTCCGTCCCCGCTTTCGCTGCGGGCGTTCTGTCCGTGGTATCGTTTGATGCATCGGTTGGGTGGGCAGGAATTTTTTTTTATGCTTTTTTAATTATCAGTTAAGGAACTACGGAAATAAACTCTCATGCTAAGAAATTCTTCAATCAGTGGTTACATTATCGTCTGTTATTTCTCAACATGCATTTTATCTATTGGAAAAACAAGCGTAAACGTCGTGCCTGCGCCCACTGCACTTTCAACCTGAATCTCAATCTGATGCCGGACGGCGATTTCTTTTGCGATTGCCAGCCCCATTCCGGAGCTGCCGCGCTCAATTCCTTTTCCCTGCCGGTAAAAGCGTTTAAAGATATTGGAAAGAGCTTCCTGATCCATGCCTGCGCCTTCGTCCTGAATCACAATTTCTCCGCGGTCGGTCTGATAATAATAAATAGATTTTCCTGATTCTGTGTATTTAACCGCGTTATCCAGAATCAACATCAACAACTTGCGGATCAGCTCATAATCGCCCAGGATGACGAAATCATTCTCCGGCGGCTGCGTGACAAACTGAATTTTCTTTTTCATCGCCATGCCGCGGGCGCTCATCGCCGTATCGGACATCACCTCGGAAAGATGAACCGGCTCCTGTTTAATTTTAAATTCCTTGGTTTTCAAGGTTGAGATCATCAACAGGTCCTGAATCAGTTTCTGCAGGTACTGACTTTCCGCCAACATCTGCCGATAGTAGGCGGCGACATCCTGAGGATTCTTGATCACCCCGTCCGCCAGCGATTCCAGCGACCCGCGAATCACGGTCACCGGTGTTTTTAATTCATGCGAGATATCCGCCAGGAAATTATCGTGCATTTTCGCTTCGTTTCTCTGAATTTCCTTGCTTTTGCGCAACTCAATCGCCAGCTGATCCATCGAATAGGCCAGCTGTCCGATTTCATCCTTCTGATGGATATTCGTTTGAATCGACAGATTGCCATGCGCCAGCTCGTTGGCAATCTGCGTGATTTTCCGGATCGGCGCGGTAAAATGAAAGGACATGAACACGCTGACTAACAGAAGCAGCAGTAAAACGACCAGTGTCAGCCCGAAAAGAAAACGGTTGATCTTCGACTGCATCGCCGCGGAATCGCCGGCCTGATGCAGGATCAGAAGAACACCGACAGTTTCTCCCTGATTATTATGAATCGGCGCGGCCCCGGCGATGATATGCCCTTCTTCCGTCGGAAACTCAAGACAGGAGCTTTCTCCCGCCAGCGCTGAATCCCGGACGGTTTCCGCTTCCGGGATCAAAGTGATATCGTTTTTCTGAATCAGCTGATCTTCGTTTAAGTACAGATATTCGCCATTTTGATCGCACAGGGAATAGCTGTAATCGCTGATATCGGAAAGCAGGGCCAGACTGTATTCCGCATTTCCCGTATCCCGAACCGCCTGGATAAAGTTATCCGGCCGCGTGTCTTCCGGAAGCATGCGTTCAAAGGTTTCCGCCGCGTTTTCCGCGCCGCGGAAAATAATATCGACGTGATGTGAATTCAGAACGTCGGCAGTGAAGTGCGAAAAATTATACACCAGAATCACCGCATAGCTCAGAATCACGGCGCTGAACATAACGACCAGCTTACTTGTCAGCTTGCTCATGCTTTTTTTCCTCATAGGCAAAACTGTACCCTACGCCCCAGATCGTTTTGATGGAGAAGCAGGGGTGCGGATATTCGTCCAGCTTGGCGCGCAGCCGCTTCACGCAGGAATCCACCGCCCGGTCATAGCTTTCCCCACTGTATCCCCAAACCAGATCGAGAAGAATCTCGCGGGAATACACCCGGCCGGGATGAGAAGCGAGCAGCACCAGCAGCTCCATTTCTTTCTTTGTCAAATTGATCGGCTTGCCGTCCAGACTGACTAAATTCCGGCTTTCCTGAATCATTAAATTGCCATAAACGAAATCGGCCTGTTCCGGATTGTCCTCTGTTCTGCGCAAAACCGCGCGGATCCGTGCCATCACCTCCTGACAGGAAAACGGCTTGAGAATATAATCGTCAGCCCCGATATCCAATCCCATCACGCGGTCCTGATCGGCTGTCTTGGCGGTAATCATCAGGATCGGCACCCGGGATACTTTGCGGATACACTGGCAGACCTCAAAGCCGTCGATATCCGGAAGCATCACGTCTAGAAGGATGACATCCGGCTTGTAATTGGTAAAATAGGTAAGTCCTTCCTGACCAGTATGCGCGATTACCATCGTGTAGCCGGCTTCTTTACCATAATGATATAAGATGTTGCAGATCGATTCGTTATCATCCACTATTAAAATCGTTTTCATGTTTGTTCTCCCGTTTTTATTATAACAAACAACAGAATTGCGTCAAAACTGTGTCAAAAACAAAATATTTTCAACACATTGTTAAATTATTATCTTGTTGCATTGTAAGAGGAGGAAAGACAATGAAAAAGCTTCTTAAACTGGCTTTATGTCTGGTGCTCGCTGCTTCAGCCGCCGGCTGCGGCAACAACGGCGACGCCGGCACGCCAACCCCGGATACCTCAGCCGCCGCGCTGACGCCGGGAACCTATACTGCGACCGTCACCGGCCACAACGCGCCGATCACGATTGAAGTGACGGTCAGCGATCAGGCGATCGAATCAATCAACGTCGTTGAATCGTCGGAGACGGCCGGAATCGGCACCAATGCAATGGAAAAGCTGACCGATGAGATCATCGCCAACCAAACCGTCAATCTGGATACGATTACCGGAGCGACGATCACCAGCGCCACCTTTATTTCCGCGGTCAAAGACGCGCTGACTCAGGCTGGCGCAGATCTGAATACCCGTTTCAACACCGAAGTCGCGGCGGAAGCACTCAACGACAGCTATGACTGCGACGTGCTGGTCATCGGCGGAGGCGGATCCGGCATTACGGCCGCCGTACGGGCCGCTCAGACCGGAGCGAATGTCATCTGTCTGGAAAAGAACGGCTTCATCGGCGGCGATACGGTCTTAAATGCCGGCACGATGGTTGCCACCAATTCCCGGATTCAAAAAGAAGTCCTGAATGAAACGCAGGATTCTTCCGATTTGTTGTATGAAGATATCATGAAGGTCGGATTGGAAAAGAACGACCCGGTGCTGGTCAGACTGCTTGCGGACAACATCGGCGAGTGCATCGACTGGCTGACCGACGATTTAAAAATTGCTTATGACGCGGCCGCAACGCAGTATCCGGATCATTCCGCTTCCCGGCAGATCGGCGTTGTCGGACGTTCCGTTTCCTTCCTGGATCAGATGCAGACGCTGCTGGCACAAAATCATGGTCAGCTGTTCACCGATGTGCGGGCATCCAAGCTTCTCACGGATGACAACGGCGCGGTGATCGGCGCTGTGGGCACGGATGCGGCAGGCAAGGAAGTCACCTTCAACGCGAAATCCGTCGTCCTGGCGACCGGCAGCTTCGGCGCGAACCAGGAGCTGCTTCCAAAATCGCTGGATGGATATCTGTTCTATGGCCGCGACAGCGACACCGGCGATGGCTTGGTCATGGGTGAAGAAGTCGGCGCGGCGACGATCAATCTGGATTTAGTCAAGGTTTACGCGCAGGGTGTTGAAAAGCTCCCGACCAAGGGGTTAGCCGCCACCGCCAGTTCGACGGCAGCGACCAACGGCCACGGTGCGATTTATGTCAACTCCAAGGGTGAACGCGTAGTCAGCGAAGTCGGCACATTAAGCGACATCACTAATGCTACCGTGGCTCAGGAAGATAAAATTCTTTATCTGGTCATGGATGAAGACGCCTATGCCGCCTATCTTGCCAAATCTGTGGAAGATAAGTTAATCCCTTCGGAAGCTTCGATCGAGGACTGGTATTCAGTTTCCAACAATGGCAAGCCGATTATCGTCAAAGGTGAAGATTTGAGCGCGCTGGCAGGCCAGATGGGCATCGACGCAGAAGGCTTAGCCGCGACGGTCGCTAACTACAACGAGATGTGCGCCGCCGGAAAAGACACACAGTTTGACAAACCGGATCCGGTAGCTTTAAAAGAAGGAACCTATGTCATCGTCGAACAGAAGCCGCGTTTCGCAACGACGCTGGGCGGCTTAAAAGCAAACGAAAATCTCCAGATTGTGGATGCGGAAGGCAATCCGATCGCTAATCTCTATGGCGCAGGCTGCGTTGTCGGCGGCGCGAACGGCGCGGATTCCATGACGGCGATGATGCAGGGATGGGCCAATTTCTCCGGTTATACCGCAGGCACAAACGCTGCGAAAAACGCGGGTAAATAAAGGAAGTCCCCACGCTGTTTCATTTCTGTTATTTCCAGATCAAAACGACAAAACCAGACTGCCGCAGTCATCGCACTGTGCCGGTCTGGTTTTTTAATTGTCAGCTTGTGGACGTCAGATTATGTTTTACAAAGTTTTGCGCAAACCGATTCTTTTGTGAAATCCAGCGATCCTTGAAAAATCGCAATTCATTTTTCATCAGTACCTCCAATAATCGCAGTTCGTTGAATGCCCTATCCAAAAATCGCAATAGAGAAGAATGATCGTTTTAGAAAGAGGCGTTTTCACCTTTTTCTCGTCTACAAACGGCCGAGCATCCATTCCATTTCATCGAACCGCATCGAAGCACCTTCGATCAGCGGCAACGGGGTCGCGTGATATTCCGGCCAGTCCTCGTCAGGCGGAAGGACAAGATCGCAAAAATCAGAACTGTAACCATAGTGATCATTCCAGTAAACCCAGCGGTTTTCTGCCTGATGGAGATTGTGGATCACTAAAACGAAGGTTTTCGTTTCTTCCGATTCCCCCAAATCCTCCCTCACCCAGGCGAACAGCTGAGCCGTATTGCCCAGCTCTGAATCAATAAAATATGCGTTTTCAATCGTCAATGTTCCTTCGGGATTCTGTTTATAGCGCAGGCTGGCAAAGCGAAACAGGATTTCCTCCAGCGCGGCCTGGACGTCCGGCGTCTGCGCTTCTTCCCGGGTCAATAAAGGGATTGATCCCTGTATCCGCGGTTCGTCGGTCAGCAGGATATTGCATGCCGGATACCAGTTATACCGGGGTGTCTGACAGCGGGACGCGGCCTGGACACGTTTGAGCTGATCGAGCCATTCCAGATCGCCTGCCTGCCGGGCATAGCGCAGATCGTCCTTTAGCAGCCGCGGATTCCATTCTCTTCGATTGGGCGTCGAGGGATATCCTGAATATACGGATGTATGATAATATTCCCACACTTCGCGGCTGATTGCCACTACCGGTTCCTGCATCACGCTGCGTCCAAGCAAAACCAGCGTTAACGCCGCAACAGCCAGAAGCACAAGGTTGATTCCTTTTTGTTTCATTCGCTCGCCAATCCCTTTCCATTCCCCCAGATCCAGGTCGAATCCGCAGCAGCCTGCCGCTCAAATTCCCGGACGTCAGCCAGGCGCAATTCTTTTTCTCCAAAATGGAAAACATCCTGCTCGTCAAAATAGGCGCCCGTGACCTCCACGGCATAAATCTGTTCAGTGTCCAGATCCTCAAAGATGATGATCATATTCACTTCGCCCTGCTCGTCTGTGCGCAAGGCATATGTAATCCAGTCGGGCTGTCCCGTAAAGTGCGGCGTCAGGATCCGCAGAATCTCCGCTTTCTGAGCCTCCAGCCGCGGATCCCGCTCTGTCAGCCCTTCAGACAGACCTTCCACTTGCAGCATCAGAGGCGAGGTGTCCGGCTTGACCTTCAGCAGTTCGGCATACACTGAATCATAAACCGGAATCACAAGCAGCGAATCACCGTTATGCAGCCGATTCAGCGCCGAGATCGGAACCAGCCCGGTTTCTGATTTTGCGAAGAATTCCATATTGGCGCAGAATTCCCCCTGCCGTGTAATATTATAAGAAGACTCGGCATTGGTAAATTCAACATGGCCGCTCCCATTTGCTCCGCTGAACTCAAAAACACCGCAGTGCCGGTAATCCGTCGGCGTTAACTGATGCCGGCGCGTGCTGACTATTCCAATAACATTGCCCAGAATCACAAGCAAAAGCAGCACGGTCAGCGTTTTGGATTCCAGTACCCTTGTTTTCTTCATGGCTTTTGAATTCCCCTTTCTTTATAAAATTATATCATCCCGTTTTTCGTTCTTTCAGCGAACAAAGAAATTGTAAGAATTCCTTCATCATTCAGCGCATCGAAGTCCGCTTTTTCCCCCTTTCTTTTTGCAGGCTGTTCCGTAAGCCTAGCAGCACGCTTTCCCTTCACATAAGTTGGTAGTGGGAAACAAGCTTTCCCATGACCAACTTAAAGGAGGAATTGACTATGAGTATCGTCCAATGTTCATTAAATCAGATCCCGTTGGGTAAGCGCTGCAAAGTCACCCAGCTCAACAGCACCGGTTCGATCCGCACCCGCCTGCAGGATATCGGGTTAGTTCAGGGCACCGAGCTGATTCCGCTGGTCAAAAGCTGCGCCGGCGATCCGGTGGCCTATCTGATCCGCGGTACGGTCATTGCCATTCGCGACAAAGATTCCCGTTCCATCCTTGTCGAGCATGACGAGGAATAGGTATGGGACTTACTGTTCAGTCGACCAGCGCGAAAGCCAGCCGCCGCTTCCAGTTCGGTGATTCCGAGACTCTGATCGCGCTGGCCGGCAATCCGAACGTCGGCAAGAGCACCGTGTTCAACGAGCTGACCGGCATGAACCAGCACACCGGCAACTGGCCGGGAAAAACCGTCGCGCTGGCCAAAGGCATCGCCCGGCATCAGGAAACGGACTACACGCTGGTTGATCTGCCGGGAACGTATTCCCTGATCGCCAACAGCGCTGAGGAAGCGATCGCCAGCGAATTCATCTGTTTCCAAAAGCCCGCCGTAACGATCGTGGTGTGCGACGCGACCGCCCTGCAAAGGAATCTCAACCTCGTCCTTCAAATTCTCCAGATGACCGCGAATGTCGTCGTCTGCGTTAATCTGATGGATGAAGCACGCAAAAAGAAAATTGAAATCGATCTGGAAAAGCTGAGTGAATTGCTTCAGCTCCCGGTCGTCGCCGCCAGCGCCCGCAGTCATCAGGGATTAGACGCATTGATGGACGCCGTCGCGCAACTATGCGAGCATCCCCGCACGCAGATCGCCTGCCTGAATTATCCGTTTGTCATTCAGAACGAATTGGACCGCCTGCGCGGACAGCTGCGGATGCTCGATCCGGCCTACGACATTCCCTGGATTGCCTTGCAGATTCTGAACAATCCGGACTCGACGCTGAAGTCGCTCTACGCATCGACAGCTTTAAATCAGGCGGATATTGAAACACTTCACAGTCTGGCCCTGCGCAGCCGCAAGGTGCTCGATCAGACGTATAAAAACGACAACTGGCCGGACCTGCTGATCCAGTGCCCAGTCCAGCAGGCGCAGCAGCTGGCGGAACAGACCGTGACGATGAACGAAGCCGAGGCGATGAAACGCGACCGGCAGATCGACCGGATTCTGTTCTCCCGCTGGGCCGGGATTCCCTTGATGATTCTGCTTCTGTGTCTGGTGTTATGGATCACGCTGGCCGGCGCGAATATTCCCTCGCAGATGCTGGCGGAATTTCTATTCTCTCTGGAAGCGCCGCTGGCGAAGTTTCTGACGGCGCTGCATCTGCCGGGTGTCATCGTCACGATGCTGAGCGAGGGGATGTACCGGGTATTAGCCTGGGTAGTCGCAGTTATGCTTCCGCCGATGGCGATCTTCTTCCCGCTGTTTACCTATCTTGAGGATCTCGGCTATCTGCCCCGCGTCGCGTTCAATCTGGACAAAACGTTCGCCAAGGCGCATGCCTGCGGCAAACAGGCGCTGACGACCTGCATGGGCTTCGGCTGCAACGCCGCCGGGGTGATCGGCTGCCGGATCATTGACTCTCCGCGGGAACGGCTGATCGCGATTCTGACCAATAATTTTGCCCCTTGTAATGGAAGATTTCCCACGCTGATCAGTATTCTGACCATGTTCTTTCTCGGCTCGGCCGCAGGGCTGACGCAGTCGCTGCAGTCGGCGCTGCTTTTAACCCTGACGATCCTGTTGGGACTGGGTATGACGTTTTTAGTCAGCCGGCTGTTGTCGGCCACGGTCTTAAACGGTGTGCCTTCCTCGTTCACGCTGGAGCTGCCGCCTTACCGCCGGCCGCAGCTGGGCAAGGTGCTGGTTCGCTCGGTATTTGACCGCACATTATTCGTTCTGGGACGGGCGATCACCGTGGCCGCGCCGGCCGGGATTCTGTTGTGGGTGATGGCCAACGTCGGCGTGCAGGGGCAGTCGCTGCTCGCCTGGGCGTCGGGGTTTCTCGATCCGTTAGGCCGCTTCATGGGACTGGACGGCGTGATCCTGATCGCCTTCATCCTTGGATTCCCGGCGAATGAAATCGTCATCCCGATCATCATCATGGCCTACATGGCCAACGGCTCGCTGATCGAAATGAGCAGCCTGAGCGCGATGAAGGACTTGTTTCTGGCGCAGGGCTGGACGTTGACAACGGCGGTATGCACCTTGATCTTCGTGCTGTTTCACTGGCCTTGTTCGACGACCTGCCTGACCATTTACAAGGAAACCAAGAGTGTCAAATGGACCGCCGCGGCGATCCTGATCCCGACGGTATGTGGTGTCGTCTGCTGCAGTCTGGCGGCGTTTATCCTGCGGTTGTTCTAAACAGGAATAAGAAAATCCGTTCATCCACAGCGGTAAACCTTCTCTTTCTGCACGATCATTCAGTTTTCTTTCCCCTGTGATCTTCACCTTTCTTCCCTCCCTGTTGGAGCGCTGCCGGCGCTCCTTTTTCTTTTTAACGGTCTATTTCAGACCGATTTCGGTCAGAACAGAAAAGACAGTTATCCTCGCAACAGGGCAAAGACCTGATAAGGCTGTGCGGAAAGGGGCAGGCTAAAATGCAGGAGGTGGCGCAGATGTTTCGACTTGCGGTCTTTTTCTGCGTTTTAATTCTGGGGATGGAGAATGGGGTTCTGCCGGGAGCTGCGGAGATTGAATATTGGAAGTGGATCGGGGTTGTCCTGTGTCTGGCAAGCGCGCTGATGTCAAAAGGGAAGGGGCAGCAGGCGGATCCTCTGTCGCTTCTGGTTCTGACCGGCTGTGCTCTGGCCGATTTGTTTCTGTTATTTACCCGGCAATGGGAAACCGGGATCGCCGGCTTTTGTCTTGTCCAGCTGTGTCTGAGCTTCAGCCTGATTTCCCGGGAACAAACACTCCAGCTGTGCCTGATCCTCGGCGGCTTGTTCTTTATCGCAGGGCTGCTTCTGAAACTGCCGGAAATGATCTGTCTGGTGATGTTCTACGCAATTCAAACCAGCTTTAACCTCATCGCGGCGCTGAGAATGCTTACGCATACTTTCCTTTTGAAATCCGCGGCTGACAAGCTTGGGAAGAATCCATCTGAGCTTCAGCCCCCTTCAGCCGATATCCGGTTTCGTTTCTGGACGGCGATGGGAACCGTGTTATTAGCTCTGTGCGACCTGAACGTCGTGCTCTTTCAGCTGGGCGGTCCGCTGGCGGCGGCCGGCGGCTGGATCTGGCCGTTCTATCTGCCAGCCCTGCTTTGCTTCGCTCATGCCGCACGGTGAGGTCATCCTGCTTTCCATGAAAGCAAAGCCTGAAGTTCTCCATTGGGAAGAACGCTGACGTGCGGTTTATTCTTTTGTCCGGTCAGGAATCTGCCGGCTTCGCGAAGTCTGTATGATTGCTTTTGCCAAATTGATCAGCGTGCGTAAGCGCAGAAATTTCTGGAGATATCCTTTTAAACGAACATAAGAAACAGTCTATTTTATAACGAATTGAGGCATTGTCCATGTCTGAAATCTTCTTTAGAACCTCAGTGGGAGTGCCGGCCCAACAGCGCAAACAAACCTGTCTCGCCTTGATCCAAAAATACGGCAGGCCGAGTTTGATTATCGCAATTCGGCCTCGCTCGGCGGATTGCCCCGGGACGTTTCATCACTTCCCCCATTCGAAGAAACTCAGCTTTTATGCTTGTCCCCAAGAGCGGCGAACGTCTTTTCCGGCAGTTTGTAGAAGCAGCGGAGCACAGCGGCGCAAGCGCTCCACCGCAAGGCTATCGCACAGCTGCAAGTTCCCTGAAATATTGATTTCTGAATTTCATAGTCTGCTGTCTTTGGTTTTTCCCTCGGAGCGCTTTGTGAAAGCAATACTTTGTTAAATTCTGCTCTTTCCTCACGAGTTAGTGCTATACTAAAATAAAGGAAGGTGAGATTTATGGGTAAACTCTCTGGTAAAATTGCCATCGTCACCGGGGCCAGCTCCGGGGTCGGCGCGGGGATCGCGAAGGTCTTAGCCGCGCATGGGGCTTCCGTCGTCCTCTGTGCCCGCCGTCAGGAAAAACTCGACGAGATTCGCCGCGAAATTGAAAATCGGGATAACGAAGGCGAAGTGATGACGGTCGCCTGCGACGTTGTCGACGACGCCCAGATCCACCGGGCCATCGAAGCAACAATCGCCCGCTTCCACACCATTCACATTCTTGTCAACTGCGCTCAGGGCGCGATGCTGTACCGGGCAATTCCCGATATTGACAGCGATTATGCCTTACTCGCTTACAAGACCGGACCGCTGGCCAGTCTGAAATTCATGCAGCTGTGCTATCCTTACATGAAGGAAAACCACTGGGGCCGGATCATCAACACCGCCTCGGCTGCCGGTGTTGACGGCAACGAGGGATTCGGTGCTTACGGCATGGCAAAGGAAGCCATCCGTGCGATCACCCGCACAGCCGCCCGGGAATGGGGGCAGTATGGGATTACCTCCAACGTCTTCCTGCCGATCATTTCGACCGAGACGTTCCGCACCACCCAACCGGCGGCTTTGAAGTCGCTGGAACGCCAGTCTCCGCTGCACCGCATCGGCACAACGGAAGAGGACTGCGGACCGATCATCGCCTTTTTGGCCTCTGACGATTCCGCTTATCTCAACGGTCAGAGCTTCATGCTGGACGGCGGTCTGCACATGCACTCTTAATCTGCCGGATAGCACAGCCTGCGCTCAGGGTTTCCTTTCCCTGAATTACCAAAAAAACCGTTCTCCCCACAAAGCGAAAAACAACACTGACTTTCCCATCCGCGTTTATGGATCAGCGAACATTTGAATCCGAGAAAAGTTCCGGAAGAAAACGGAATTTTTTTCTTTTTGTCGAAAGGAAGAAATGGGAAAATCAGGAATTAATGATACAATGGAAGGCAGAGGTGATATCCAACATGGAAAGAAAAGAAATTCGAATTGAAGATACCTGGGATCTGAGCGGATTGTTCGCCGATCAGGCCCAGTTTGACGCCGCTCTAAAACATGCGAAACAGCTGCTGAACCAGATCACGCAGGCACAGGGACACATCACGGAGTCCCGTGAAAGCTTCCGCAGCTTTATGGACAGACAGGAGGAACTGCAGCGGCAGTGCGAAAATCTGACGGTTTATGCCCAGATGCGCGCCGACGTGGAACCGGAAGATCCGCAGGTCCAGCAGAATCTGGCCAAGTCGGTCACTTTTGTCAATCAGGCCGCAGCGGCGACAACCTTTGTCGATCAGGAACTGATCGAGCATCGCAATGTGATCGAAACGTATCTGAACGCGGAAGACTGCGCAGATTACCGCTATCCGATGGAAGAAACGTTCCGCACCATCCCGCATCGTCCAGACGCTCAGACCGAGCAGCTGCTGGCGCAGATGAGCGATCTGTTTCAAAATCCGCAGAAAACGTTCAAAGCGTTCGTACCGGAATTTAAACCGGTGATGATCGACGGAAAAGAGGAATTCTTAAATCAGGCGATCATGAACCAGCTGCTTCACAATCCGGACAGAGAAATCCGCAGGCAGGCGTTTGAGCATTTCTATGAAGAATACCGCCGGCATCAGAACGTTTTCTGTTCGACCTTGATCGGCCACGCCCAGGGACAGGTGCTCCAGGCAAAGCTGCATCATTTCTCCAGCGCGCTGGAAGCAAGCCTGTTTGAGGACGGCGCGGATGTTCCGCTGTTTAATCAGGTACTGGACATGGCCAACACCAGATATCACAAAACTTTCTGGCGCTATAACGAATTAAAAAAGAAGATCATGGGACTGGATGACTGCACCAGTTATGATTTGAACGTCCCGTTAGTTCAGGCTGTCGATGCACATTATGATCTCGATCAGTGCTTTGAAATTCTGGATCAGGCGTTAGCGCCGTTAGGCGAAGAATATCAGGCTTTATTAAAACGGGCGCGGGCTGAGCGCTGGATCGACTATTATCCGCATCAGGGCAAGCGCGGGGGTGCGTATTCCTGGGGCACCTACGATTCCAATCCGTTTGTCCTGACCAACTTCACCGGCGGTTATGATTCCTTAAGCACGCTGGCGCATGAGCTGGGCCATTCGATGCATTCGTTCTTCTCCCACCGGGCCAATCGGCCGTTATTGGCGGATTACCGCATCTTTGTCGCGGAGGTTGCTTCCACGGTCAACGAAGTCTTGCTGAACCAGTACATGCTGCAAAACAGCGACGATCCGAAAATGAAGGCTTCACTGCTGTACAACATGCTGGAGCAGCTGGTCGGAACGCTGTACCGTCAGCCGATGTTCGCCCAGTTTGAAGCATGGCTGCACGAGCAGCTGGAAGCCGGGCAGGCTCTGTCTTCCTCCGATTTGACAGATTATTATTACAAACTGAATCAGGACTACTATGGTCCATCCGTCACCGTGCATGAACTGGAAAAATACAAATGCTATTCCGTTCCGCATTTCTATTACAACTTCTACGTTTATAAATACACGATCGGCATGTCCGTCGCCTTATCCTTCGCTTCCCGGATTCTCAGAGGAGAAACGGAAGCTTACCTGCGCTTTTTAACACGCGGAGGCAGCTGCGCTCCGATTGATCAGCTGGTTGAAGCCGGCGCGGATCCGCGCGGCGAACAGGTCTATGACGACGCGTTCCGCTATTTTGAAGAAACGCTGGATCAGTTTGAAAAGCTGATGCGGGAAATCTGAATTTCCCCACGTGCTTTCGGCACAACAAAAATCCTGCTTTTGCCCGGCAGACTCCGAGCGAAGCAGGATTTTTTAATCTTCTCTTTTTATTCCGCCTGAATCTGATCCTCGGATGCCGGGAAGCTGGCCGGCGCGATGGCAGAAGACAGCGGCAGTTTCTTATTTAACGGCAGCGCGGCTTTCTGCACGATCTGGAAAAACCGTTCGGCGATCCGGCTTTGCGGCCGCAGCGGAATCGCCACGCTGAGCTGCCATGGATTCTTGTTGCGCATCGGAATTTTGACGATCTTTTCGCTTTCGATCGGAAACTGAGGATTGCTGATCGCCAGCCCTCTGCCTTCCTCGACCAGCCGGCGGATTGCTTCCAGATCACAGCCGCAGTACACTATCCGCGGCGCGGCATTGGCCATCCGCATGTGGACGTTGTAACAATCGTAGATTTTATAACTTTCGTTTAAGGTTAAAAAAGGTTCGTTGACCAGATCGTGAAAGGTGACGAAGCTGTGCGAAGCGAGCCGATGTCCCCGCGGCACGCATAATTCGTTATACGCCTCAAACAGCCGGACGTTCTGCAGTTCGCTGGTGAAGATCGGGCCGGTGATGAAGGCGGCGTCGACTTCCTGCCGCAGCAGTTTTTCCTCAACGATTTTATCCGAGTACTCGCTGAGAATCACCCGAACTTCAGGCTCCGTGCGCTCAAATTGTTCCAGCAGTCCCTGCACCATCGCATAGGTATTGCTTGAGATTGCCACGCTCAGCGTCTTATCGGAATTCCGGCGGATATCGTCGTTGATCTGTTCCAGCTGCCGCACAAGATCCTTGATCTGCGTGTAATAGAGCCGTCCTTCCTCGGTCATTTCCGTTTTGCGCTGCTGAAAGATCAACAAGTCGACATCCAGCTCCTTCTGCAGCGATCGCAGGCTTTTATTCAGACCCTGCGGAGAGATATAGAATTTTTTGGCGCTTTGAGTCATATTGCCGGTTTCGCACACGTCGATAAAATATTTCAGCTGTTCCAGATTCATGGCAAAACCCTCCCGCGGCAGACATTCTGCGCTACCACTATTGTAACAAATAGTTGATGATCAGTTCAACGCTTTGTTTGCGTCATTCGTTCATTCTTTCACTATAATGAAGCATACAAGGAGGAAAGAAGAAATGAAGAAAGGATTGATGATGATCGCCGCTTGCATGACGGCGTTCTCTCTGGCCGCTTGCGCGACAACGAAAGCGCCGGAAACCACAACAACCCCGGAGCCGACTGTTCCGGCGGAAGAGGTGAAACAGCCAAAGGATGGCAGCTACACTTCGTACATGACGTATTACGATCACCCGGCTTACCTGGCCACAGCGACCGTGACGGTAAAAGAGGGTAAAGCGACCGGTTACACATTTGAGGAATGTCATCTGCCGGATCATTGGGCGACGTTCACCGAAGAAGAAATTGCCGGCATGGATGAAAGCAACTACATCCCCGGTGTAGCCGTCACGGGTGCAAAGGGGTATTATGCCAGACAAGTCCAATTAGGAACTGGGGATGAGGCCATCATCCTGACCGGCGAAGGGGACGGAACCGGCATGCCGATTTACAGCAATGATCAAATCAAGGATTTCAGCAAGGAGATCTTGAACGAAGATTTAGCGGCCTGGTATATGGAACAGCTGGCAGCCGGCAACTACTGGTGTCTGGATGAAGAGGGAAATCCGATCGAAGATTGCGCGACCTACACGCTGGATCGGAAAGACGGCGTACATCTGGATAAAACGCAGTCCCGGTTTAAGACGTTGATCGGACACTGGACCGCAGTCGGCACGGGCTATGGCATTGAAGGCGGCGAACTGGGCTGGAGCGGCAACCTGAAAAAGATCGGCGATTTCTGCATTGAATATCAGTTCCCGGAAGGAGAATTCGGCAGAAATGAAGATAATGTCGGACTGGTTGGCGACGTTGTTACCGGCGCCACGGCGACGGAATACGAGAACTATATCGGAATGTACTACGCTGCCTGGCAAAAGGCTTTTGAATAAGGTTTAACCGGTAACTTGCACTGCCGCTGCGGACTTTCCATTTTGTTGTTTCTTCCTGCAAGAACAACCTTCGAAGCAACCGCGCAGAGAAAAAATGAGCTGGAATCGGAAAGAATACTCTTTCATGGATTCCAGCTTTTTCTGATTTGGGAATGTCCGGCAAACGGAAGGAAATCTCTCCCGACATCCAAATCCCCTAACAAGACGAGCTTATTCGCTCCTTGAATCTGATCAAGGATCATCTTCAGCTTGTCAAAGTCCCCATGGATATCGCTGAGTACCGCTATTTTCATTCTTTGTTCCTCTTCTGTTCTAATTAAGTTAGAAATCTTTCTCTGATTTCAGTTTATCATTTTTAAAGAACGTTCGGAAATAAAATCATAAAAAAGCCGATGGGACTCTGCGTTGATCAGAGCATCATCCGGCTTTTGTTCCAACCTCATTGGGGTTCTGTTCTCATTTCGTGCCCTTGGGGCAATCCGCAGCGGTTTCCGGCTTCAATCGGCTCAACCGCAGCGACCAGGTCATCTTGGCGCTTGCCCGGGGCGCCAGATTCAGTCCGGCCTGCTTCTGATTGATGCCATCCAACGGTCCCGTCAGCGGTTCCAGCACCAGGAAACGATGCGCGTCGCCGGACCACACCATCAGATTCCGATATCCTTTTTCCAATCGCAGTTCCATCCGCTGATTCCGCAGGGGATCCTCCACCGCAATCATCGGACAATGGCTCAAAAAGCACCCCTGCGCCAAAACACTGGCTTTCTTCAGATGATCCAGCGGGATTCCCGTTGCAGCATCTTCCATTCTTTCAGGGTGAGCGACAAGCGTCAGCGCATCATAATCCTCAATCAGGAAAAACGGATGCATCCCCAAATCACAGGGCATGACTTCTGAGGAGTCATTGGTAATCTCCACTGTGGAAATCAAGCCCTCATCCGTCAGCGTAATCGTCATCCGGGCATGAAAAGCATACGGATAACGTCCGGCCAATTCTTCATCACTGTCCATTCGCAGTATTGCCTGATTCACTTTTAAATCCTCTACGGTCCAGGGAAATGAATGAAGAAAACCATGAAGTCCCGCCGGATATTCCCGGCCTTTTAATTTAAGGACACCGCCGCCGGGATTCCCATAATAAGGGAACATGACCGGAATTCCGCACCGCGGACGTTCGCTGGAAGCGATGTTCTCCGGCAAACGGTGCAGACACTCCCGTCCCGCCCACATCAGCGAGCTGATCAATGCGCCCCGTCCGGGGTGAATCATCGCTTCCATTGATCCCTGAGTCAGCCGGATTGCCTCCCTTTCCACCTCAGCCATGAAGCAGATATTCCCTGATCTGACGCGGACACCGGGCCTGCTTGATTTTATCCAGCAGCTCATCATCCGCCAGCTTGGCGGCAAGCCGGGAAAGCAGGATCATGTGATTGCGGGCAAAATTCTGATCGTTGCTGACGCAAAACAGGAAGATCGTTTCGATCGGTTTGCCATCCAGCGTTTCCCATTTGATCGGGTGTTCAAGGTTGGCGACGGCAACGCCGATCCGGGACACACTGTCGCTTTTGCCATGGGGGATCGCGACGCCGTTGCCAATCCCCGTGATCCCCTCTTTTTCCCGCTTGTAAATATCCGCGACAAACGCTTCGACATCCGCAATATAACCATTTTCCTTCAACTGCCGGGCCATCTGCTTCAGCGCGTCGTCTTTATCGGCGGCTTTCAGCGAAACCGTCATAATTTTTTCATCTAAAACATTCTCCAATTCCATGGTGTTCCTCCTGTTATCGAACTAAAAATTTATAGAGTTCTTCTTGGGAAAGAGAGTTCTTCTTGGGAAAGGCGGCAAAGTTCACTGACGTCCTGTTCGGTATCAATCATTTCCAAAAAACTCTTGTAAAACAACTGGGTCTTTTCCGATTCGTAACGGGTGTTGACCCGAAGTCCCAGCAGGAAAACCAGCCGCACCTGTTCTTCCTCATTCCATTGCATCGCATCTTTCAGCACAGCCACGACCACCCGCGACTGATTGACATAATTCGCATATCCATGCGGAATCGCGACGCCGTTGCCGATGCAGGTTGACACAGCGCCTTCCCGTTCCAGCACCGTGCCCAGATATTTCTCGCTGACTGCTCCGCACGCCAGCAGCCGGTCTGTCATCTTCCGCAGCAATTCCTTTTTATCCCGGGCTGCGGGATGGATCAAAATCAGCCGCGGATCAAACAGCGTATGGCAGGAGACATCGAAATGTGATTTCTGGTTAATTTTCGTCTTCTTTAAATATTCGATCTTCTCTTTCAATTCTTCAATGCCATGCCCGCTCAGCAGCGATTCGATATAAACGATCCGCTCGTCCTGCACCGGCAGCGCCGAAGTGGAAATGATCAGATCATAGCCCGCCAGCTCGCCGACGTCCAGATCGTGCAGGCTCAGGATTTTGATTTCCTTGATCTTCGGAATTGCCAGCTTGATCTTGTTGCAGAACATCTGATTCAGGCCCATGCCCAGCTCCGTGATCAGCAGAATCGTCAGCGGCGGTTCCAGCCGGTCCAGAGAAGCCTGAATATATAAAGTAATATAGCTCAGCTCCGTCGAAGAAATCTGGATTCCGTAATACTCCTCAAACAGGATGCTCAACGCCCACGACACGCGGTAGGTCTTGCGGTATTCCTCCTGGATAAAGCTGGTCAGATTGGCGGTGGAGTGCTTCTCAAATTTCATGCGGAAGACGGCGGGGCGAATGTGATTCAACAAGCCGTAATACAGCTCGTGATCCATTGTCAGATCGACGTTCATGATATTGGAAACGACTGAAATAATCCGCTGAACAAATTCTTTGATTTTCTTATCGTAATCCCGCACGCCGTATTCCAGATCGGCCGCACCGTTGTGGATCATCTGCGAACAGAGCAGCTGAATCGCAAAGTATTTCACTTCCTCGTCGTCGATCCGGATCATAAACTTTTCCTCAATCTGTTTAAACAACGATTGGGACAGCTCATATTCGTTATATTTGACGACGATGTCTTTTTCTTCCTGTTTCAGCTGAAGCAGTCCCATATCCGAACGGGTGACCGCCAGCGCCGCAAACAACAGAATACTGTTGTAGGATTCCTCGGTAAAACTGAAATTCCACGATTTTTCAACAGCGTCGATACATTCGGAAAGCAGCTCCAGATTGATGCCCTTGGCAAAATAGCGGATATTCGCTTCAATCGAATGGGCCTTGTCGTTGATCACCAGATGTTTGATCGCCAGCCGGCAGCTGACCTCCTGCCCTTCTAAATCTATCCCGTAATTGCGCCGCACGGACAGATCAATCGAAAACATTTTCAGCCATTGCGCGCAGGTTTCCAGGTTTTTCTTGCAGACGGGCAGGGAATCATAGGTCAGCTCGCTCAATTCAGCGACGGTCAGCCGATGGCCGAAGCGGGACAACAGGATCCGCAGATAGACATACAGCCGGTATTCGCCATTGACGATATCTTCCACCTCATAGGAACCATACAGACTGGAAAGGGCCTTGCGTTGTTCGCTGTCAGCTTTCAACAGACTGCCCTTCCCCGGCACCTTGATGATTTCACCGAGATTCTTCTGCCGGAGCACATCGTTCAGTTCGTCGATCTTGCCGCGGACGTTCTTTTCCGAGAGGTTTAACAAACGGGCGATGGAGGAGGCTGAAAACCATTCGTTTTCCAGCAGAATCTGCAGGATCTGATGCTTGATCCGGTTTTTTTTATTCGCCTTCATCCTCATCGCGTCACCTCTTTGTCGTTTTCTTTCTCATCGTGTTCCTGCATCCTCCTCTTTGTCAAGCGGTGTGCCCTGGCTATGTATCTGATTTAATAGAAGGACGCTTTGCCCAGCGAACCGAAAAGTTCCATTTTTGCGTGGACGGTGCTGCGGGTTTGGGCGATTGCCGGGCCATACATCTTCGGCGGCAGAAAACCATGGGTTTCATCCAGCGTTGCCTGCAGGGTGCGGAAGAAGGTCTGCTTAATATCGCTGGAAATGTTGACTTTCTGAATTCCGATCGCGCAGGCCTGACGGATTTCTTCATCCGGATTGTCGCTGCCGCCGTGCAAAACCAGCGGAACCGGTGCGACTTGATGAATTTGCTTCAGCAGCTCAAGCTGCAGCTTCGGGACAAAGCCTTTGGGATATAAACCATGAGCTGTACCGATCGCGATAGCCAGAGCGTCCACGCCTGTGCCTTCAACAAACTTCACTACATCTTCCGGATTGGTATAGGTGATGTTTTCCACGCCGCCCTCGTCCGAGGTGCTCATCGCGCCGATCGTTCCGATTTCGCCTTCCACGGATACGCCGCAGGCATGAGCCAGTTCAGCAACCTGCCGGGTCAGCCGCATATTTTCTTCAAATGGAAGCTGGGAACCGTCGATCATCACCGAAGTAAATCCGGCCTGGATCGCCCGCAGGCAATCCTCCGCCGTCTTGCCATGGTCCAGATGCAAAGCAAAGGGAACGTCACTGTTGCGCATCCGCAGGGTTACATAGGCAAAGAATTCCGGCGTGGCGAAGTTAAACTCTCCCGGCGCAAATTGCAGAATCGCCGGCGACTGCGTCGCTTCAGCTTCCTCGATCACAGCCCGAACCAGATTCAGATCGGTCGTATTAAAGGCTCCAACAGCAAACTGTTCTTCTCTGGCTTTCGCCAGCATTTCTTTCAATGAGATCAACATGGCGATTACTCCACGTTGACGAAGGAGATTTCATCCAGTTCGTCTTCAGAAATTTCATGCCCCAGATCCTCGCCGGTTTCATCCGCCGCGCTGACCGGACGCTTTAAGAAGGAAAGCACAACGCCGGTAATCACGCTGCCGATCGCCAGACAGATCAACCCTTTCATCGGATCGCTGAAGAATGGGAATGCGATGAAGCCGCCGTTGAGCAGTTCGGAAGAAACGCCCCACATCATCGACAAGCCGCCGGCGACCGCCGAACCGACAACGCAGGAAACGACAACTCGAACCAGATCCCGCGCGGCAATCGGAATGACGCCTTCAGTGATCATGACGCAGCCCATCGGCACTGCGGATTTCAGGGTTTCTTTTTCATTGCGGGTATATTTTTTCGGGGTTAACAGACAGGAGATCGCGATCCCAAACGGCGGAATCATCGAAGCGATGATCTGCACGGTCTTCGCGTCGCGGATCCCGTCGGTATACAACGCGTTGGCAAACGCTGTCGCGACCTTGTTGACCGGACCGCCGAAGTCAAACGTCGCCATACTGCCCAGCGCCGCGCCGTAAATAAACCGCGAGCCTTCCGACAGCGAGGTCAGGAATGTGGTTAACAGATTGGTCAACCAGGTAATCGGACCGACGAGCACGCCGTACATCAGCAGCCCGGCAACCGCTGTGGATAAAAACGGTATGATAATGACCGGCATGATGCCTTCCAGCGATTTCGGCAGCTTGATATACTTTTTGATCAGGACGACCAGATAACCGACCAACAGGCCGCCGATCATACCGCCGATAAATCCAGCTTTGATATTATTCGCGACATAACCGATGATGAAGCCCGGCGCTAACGCCGGACGGCCGGCGACGCTGAAGGCGATGTACGCGCACAGCATCGGGACCATCAGCTGCATGCCCAGATTGCCGGTCTGATACAGCCAATAGCCGATCCCGCTTTCACCGAGGTTGGCGACGCTCTGGCCTGCGATCAGACGGCCGATCGCCATCGTTAAACCGGCGGCGACAACTAACGGAATAAAATAACTGATGCCGGTAAGAATGTGCTGTTTCATTTCTCTAAACGTTTTTTTCATGCGAAGTTCCCTCTTTCTCTATGGCTTTTTCTACTTTCTGGATCAAGGCGATCGGGTTTTTGATCAAGGTCGACGTATCGACTTTAACGACTTTCTTCCCCTTGAAGCGTTCCATTCCGGTAATTGCCACGTCGATCGCCAGAATCACGACATCCGCAGCTTTGATGTCCTCGGGCGTCAGCTCATGCTCAACGCCGATTGTTCCCTGCGTTTCGCAATGGATTTGGTGTCCGCGGAGCTGCGCGCTTTTCATCAGCTTTTCACGGGCGATGTAGGTGTGGGCGATCCCCGCCGTACAGGCGGCCACGCCAACGATCTTCATCATTTTGATTCCTCCTTTATCACGGCCGGAAGTCCGATCAGGACCCGCGCCGTTTCTGCCTGCAATGTAACCGAGGAGCATTCCGCCGGGATCAGGGCGCCCCAGCCCTGAGTGAGGGTGACGCTTTCCTGCGGCGTTGTCAGTTTGACGTCGCCGTCAATCGGCACGCACAGCCGGTGTTCGCCGGTATTGGCCAGCGTATATTCCCCATGAACCTCGACGATCTGCATCCCGAAGGCGTCGGTATCGGTCTCATCAATCATCATGACCGATCGGCTTGCGCCCTGGAGGACTTCCGCCTTCGGATGCATAATCACCCGCCGGCGGATTTCGTCTTCCGTATAGGTCGTCATATCAAACAGTCCGAGGCCATGTTCGCCATCCAGACCGTTGAACATTTCCTCATCTGTTAACGTCACGCCGTTGACCTGCCGTTCCACGCGGATTGTGATATCGCTGCATTCGTGGATTTCCAGAAACAGACAGCCCGGCCCCACGGCATGCGGCATCCCCGCCGGGATCAGAATGACGTCGCCCTGCTTCACTTCAATTTTGTGCAGGCAATCCACCATCGCCGCGACGTCCTGCTTTTCAAACAGAGATTTCCACAGGGCGGCGGTAACTCCCGGCAAAAAGCCGGCATATATGCAGCTGGGCTGCCCGTTCACGGTCTGCGTGCGGGCGATGTACCAGGCTTCGGTCTTGCCGCAGGGGCTGTGAAAATAACGCGCGGCGTCTTCCTTGCGCGGATGGCATTGAAGCACCAGCCGGACGATCGTATCGCCGGCGCGCGCCAGCACGCCGAGCTGATTGGGCAGCCGTTTCTGACTGCGCGGGCCAAGCACGCCGGAAGGATCTTCCGCGATGATTGCGTCCAGCCGTTTGCCGCCCTGCGCCGCGATTGTGCGGCTGATCGCATAACCCTCGCCATGTCCCGATGAGATTGCGCCGATCGAGGTGACCAGCAATTCTTCACATTGATGATTGTTTTCAGCGGGTTCCATTCTCCGCCATTGATTTAACAGCGTGCCGCCGATATACGGACGGGTGATTCGATCATGATCAAAAATCCAGATTCTTGAGGAAGCTTCACTCATAATTTTCCTTCTTTCTTTCAACCTTTCGTCACTCTGCCGGAGGCAGACGTCATTTATTTTTCTGATGGCTGCGGATGGGGAGGTACCGCTGGTTAATCAAGGTGCTGATCCTTCATCATCAGATGGACGGCGCTGGTCTTAAAGGTCAGCGGCAGCGCCAGAATGTTGGGATGCCCGCCGACATATTTCTGTTGGGCATCGGCCAGCGCTTCCTCCACAGTAGCGCGGGTTTTCATGCCCATCGCACGGGCGTAGCCGGGTTCCATCGCTCCGGTGATATAAATTGCCGCGGTGTTCATCTCGGCGATATGCGCGCATGAGATCATACTGAACCCATGGAAGGGATGGAAGGCGTTGGCAAACCGATAACGCCGGATGTATTCCGCGTTTGTCGCAAAATATTCCCCAACCCGGTTCATGTCCGGCAGCGTATTCATCTGATCGTGCTGGAACATCTCAAACATCTCGCGCGTATACGGCCACAGCTCATCGTGGAAATACCCGTTGCACAGACTCTGGCAGATGATCACGCAGCGGTCGCTCATGATGCGTTTCAGCCGGATCACCTGCGCGGAGATCGCCTGCATCAACATGATCGGGTTCGTGCCCATTCCCTCGCCATAGTGGAAAAACTGCGGCGCACCGAAAATCAGCACATCGTATTTCTTTTCCGCCCACGGCACATAGGTTCGCCGATCAGCGACCTTCCAGCTTAACGGCATCATTTCTTTCGCATAGCCGGAAAAGATCGCGATCTGCCGGGACTGCGTGTCCAGCACGGCGTCGCAGCAGAAGAATTTCTTCCCCATCCGCTCTTCCATCGTCATGCTGATCTGATTGAATTTATCACGCATCAGGCTGTGGCCGCTGACCGGCGTGAAATCAGCCCGGTGCATGACGGATGGGACATGATGCGAAGCGATCGAACGCCAGTGCGTGATCCCGGTGGCCGAGTGTTTGTAACCGCCGGAATAACCGCCGTAGGGGTTGCCCTGGACATGGCCGATCAGAATTGCGACATCCGCGTCGTAAACATATTTGTTCATGATGACCGGATCGCCCTGTTCGGTTTTCCCCAGATCGACCAGATGTTCATAATCTTCCGAGTCGTGATTCAGAATCTGCCCCGTCCCCCAGAATTCTCCAAACAGTTCCGGGCCGAGGATCCCGCGCAGCTCCGGCTCGGTATTCTTGCGGTGCAGACCATTGGAACAGATCAACAAGATATCCTGATGCCGAACCCCTGCCGCGATCAGTTCGTCGACGATCAGCCGGATCGCCACCTTGCGATGACTTGTCGGCTGCTGCCCGCCTTTCACCCGATCGGGAAAAACGATGACGCAGCGGCTGCCGGGATGAGCCAGCTCGCTTAACGGCGGCATGCCGATCGGATGAAGCAGACTGTCCTGCGTCGCCTGTACCAGCTGGTCTTCCGGAATATGGGGCGGATCCGGCACCGTCACGCCCGGGATAAAGATATCGGTCGTGTCCGGCAGTTCGGCCCAGATGGTTCCCGGGCCGTATTCCAATTCTACTTTCATTTTCGCGCCTCCTGATAGTCCTGCATGATTTCCAGAAATTCATCGGGATAAAACCCGATCTCGCCTTCAAAACGGGTCAGAGCGATCAGCCCGCCGTCGATCTGGGCAATCCGCGCGATCGCTGCCGCGTTGGTTTTCTTCAAACCGCCCCCATAGACGACCGGAACGGGAATCACCTGTTTAATTTTTACGGCCGCTTCCCGAATCTCATCCGGCGAGGCCGGGATTTTCCCCGGTCCGATGCTCCACAGCGGCTCATAGGCGATCACGACTTTTTTCAGATCCGCGCCCGCCAGGCCGATTTCCAGCTGGGTTTGCAGCACGCTTTGCCACTTCGGACGCTGCGCGGCGCTCTCGCCGATGCAAAACAGCACGTCCAGTCCCGCTTTCTGCGCGGCCAGAACTTCCTTATTCAATGTCCGGGAAATCGCGTCTTCCGCTTCCACGCCGGCCGCTTCCAACAATGCGCGGTCTTTTGCCCGTTGTTCGCCATGACCGATCATCACCGCCCGGCAGCCCAATTCCACAGCGGCGTTCGCGGTCAGACTCGTCGTAAACGCTCCGAAATTTCCGCCGGCCTCCGTATCAAGACCCAACACGCCCTGCGCGCCGACATGGATTTTCTTCGCCGCTGCCACTGCCGGAATTAAATGAGCTTCCGGGAAGAAAAACGTCACGTCGGTTTGGGAAGTGAACGTGAATCCTGATTCTACCTGACGGATGATCGTCGCTGCCCATTGATCCATCGGCGCCAGACGATTGACGCCGCCTCTGCGGGGCGAAATATCAAAACGTTTTAAATTCACATAAAGATGATCCATGGTTTACCTCCAATCCCGGATCGCCTGAGCGATCGTTTCCGCATCCAGACCATAGCGTTTCTTCAAATCATCGCGCTTGCCTGAAGTTCCGAAGCGATCCTGGACTCCGATCCGGCGGACCTGCCCCTGTCCCAATTCGGCGACGACTTCGCTGACCGCACTGCCCAATCCGCCGATAACATTATGATCTTCAGCGGTCAGGATCTTCCCGGTCCTGGCGGCGTAATGACAGATGAGTCCGCGATCAACCGGCTTGACTGTGCTCATATCGACAACCGCAGCCGCAATGCCTTCTCTTTCCAGAATCTGCGCTGCCTGCAAAGCTTCATACACCAGATCACCGATGGCCAGAATCGCAGCGTCGGTTCCATCCTTGACGACAAGACCTTTTCCGATTTCAAACTTGACGTCCGGGCGATGCACCGCGGGGGAAGAAGTCCGCCCAAACCGCAGGTAGACAGGACCCTCGTGGAGAATCGCCGCCTCCACTGCCGATTTCACCGTAAATTCATCGCAGGGAACGATCACGGTCATTCCCGGGATCGCCCGCATCAGCGCCAGATCCTCAATGCACTGGTGGGAGGCGCCGTCCTCGCCGATCAGCACGCCGCCATGGGTCGCACCGATTTTTACATTCAGATGAGAATAAGCGATCGCGTTGCGGATTTGTTCGTAAGCCCGGCCCGCCGCAAACATCGCGAACGTGGAAGCGAAGACGGTTTTGCCGCAGCTGGCCATGCCGGCCGCTGTGCCCATCAGATCTTGTTCGGCGATGCCCATATCAAAGAAGCGTTCCGGATATTTCCGGGCAAACAGACAGGTCTGTGTTGCCTTGGACAAATCGCCGTCCAAAACGAGAAAATCATAAGTTTCCCCCAGTTCCGCCAGCGCTTCGCCATACGCTGTCCGCGTGGCTTTCGTCATGCTTGTTCCTCCTTGTGAAGCCGCGCTTCCAATTCTTTGCGGGCTTGTTCACTTTGTTTTAAATCCGGCGGTGTTCCATGCCAGCCGACGATATTTTCCATAAAGGAAACACCCTTGCCTTTCACCGTATTGAGAATGATGGCGGAGGGTTTCCCGGATGCGGCTTTGGCACGCTTGATCGCCTGGTCGATGGCGGCGACGTCGTGGCCGTCGATCGTCTGCACAAACCACCCGAAAGCAGCCAGCTTCTTTTCCAGGGGTTCGATATTCATTACCTGCGCAGTTGGACCGTCGATCTGTAAGCCGTTGCGGTCGACGAACAGCGTTAACTGATCGAGCTTATAATGAGCGGCCGTCATCAGCGCTTCCCAGATCTGTCCTTCCTGCATTTCCCCATCCCCGCAGATGCAATACACGCGGTAGGTTTTATGGTCGACCCGGCCGGCTAACGCCATGCCATTGGCGCATGACAATCCCTGGCCTAACGAACCGGATGACATATCCACCCCCGGCGTTTTCGTCATGCTGGGATGT
This sequence comes from Holdemania sp., assembly GCF_986127675.1. NCBI lineage: Bacteria > Bacillati > Bacillota > Erysipelotrichia > Erysipelotrichales > Erysipelotrichaceae > Holdemania > Holdemania sp. The sequence continues at coordinate 51,139 of NZ_CFQZWI010000001.1, forward strand.
CCCTGCAGGATTCCGTCAATCGACCGGAATTTTTTCAGCTCCGCCCGGTCAAAATACCCATGCGCCGCCTGCGCCGCATACAGTGCGGAGGATGCGTGGCCTTTCGATAATACCAGCCGGTCGCGGTCCGGCCATGCCGGTTCCTCGGGCCGGATCTTCATGTGTTCTCCATAAAGTACCGCAAGCAGTTCGCAGATCGACAACGCTCCGCCGATGTGCCCGCTTTGCGCCGTGGTGATTTCATCAAGGATATCCAACCGCATCTGATCCGCGGCGATTTGTAATTGTCGAACATTCATGACACTCGCCTCCTTGCCTTAATCATAAAAGCAGAAATGCCATGAATACTGAACGATCAGGTCCAGAAAGTTCCGGTAAATTTGACGTTATTCCTTACAAAACGATACAGATCCGCCTTTATGCCACTTCGCCCCTGTGTCAGACATGCCTGCGGATCGGGTCAGCTGCCTGAATCTTGCGTGAGGAAAAATGGCTGGGGAATCAAAGAAAGTCTGGTTCAATCGGACATTTTCGAAATACGCAAACCAACGCAGAAAAACACCTCAGAACAACGTCAAGTCAGCGAACTCATCACACCCCTTGCCGATCTTTGCATGGGCATGGAGTTTGCCTTTGCCAAAACAAAGCGCCGGCTAAACTTCGTCCTCCTTTTTTGACTCAGGCCTTTTTTCGCTGAGCAAACGCAAAAAAAGATCCCACCTCCGGATCAGAAATGAGATCTACTTTATGGATAAAACGCCGGTTCTTCTGTCATTCCGACTTGTCGCTGCCGCTTTGTCCCGCTGAATTCTGACGTTTATTTCTTGAAATTCAGATAGTTTGCCAGATTGGCATTCGAATCCAGTCTGGCTTTGATCTTCGGTGTACGGCAGCTCATCAAAACGGTAACGCCCGGGCCATGCCCTGAAATGTAGCTGTCGCCATGGATGATGACGCCGATCGTCACGGCACCCTGGCAATAATCCGGGCCATGATCGTTGCAATGATCCTGAATCATTACGATATCGCCGAACCGCAGTTCCTGCAGCCTTAGCTCCGCAAACGATTTCGCGTCGCGCGTCATGATATCATAATCGCCGCTCAGCATCGTATCGCTGCCCAGGCCCGAACCCATTAACGCCGCCGGAATCACCTTCGTGACCGGCACGACCAGACAGCCGTCCTGTTCCTCTATCCCCATCTTATTCAACAGCTCCGGGTCCAGATTCATGACGGTGATTTCCGGATAATCCGTCAGCGTCATCCCCTGACCGCAGGCTTTGACTAAAAATTGATCGTCGACCGTCAGTTTTTCCAACACTTCCTGTTCAAAGGCAATCATGACGTGATCAATACCGCCGTGCTTTCCCGTAACGTAGCCTATTGCACCTTTTGCTTCGCCGGTGATGACCTTAGCCTGATTGCCGATGCAGGTCAAGGTGTTGTACGCCATATCCATAGCCGGATCGGGATTCTTCGTACTGACGCCCGGTTCGACATGATCGCCGGCCAGCCCCATACAGCCGTCGCCAATCTGGAAATTATACGTGATCCCGCCGGTCGCCGGCAGAATCCATGGCCGTCCGTCGCTGCCGACGCGATACTGGCGTTTCATTACCGGCGGATGAACCTTGCCCTGAACGGATTGCATGACTAAATGTTCTTTGTTGAATTTGATCATTGAAATTCCTCGCTTTCTCATTGAGCCTATTATACCATTTAATTTTCATTGCATAAAAGCGAGGATTGTCCCCGCTGTTAATATTTGTGTCTTACGCCTTTGGATCACCGTCGGCGCAGGGATGTGATTCGCCAGCCGTCTTCCGTTTCTTTAAAGTTCAGCAGCAGCTTCACCGTCTTCTTTTCGGTGGTATAGGTAACCGTGACATCATAATCCCCGCCGCTGAGTTTTGCCACATCACTGATCTGACGGCAGTCTTGAGTTTGCATTGCCTCCTCAAAGCCAAGAAACCGGTTAAAGTTTTCCGGCATTCGGTTGGCGACAAATGCCTCGATCGCCTCATCTGTCATCACTGGCGAAAGATAATCCTGGATCTGAGCGCCCCAATCTTCTGCCAGCGCCGTTCTCTCGTCCAGCGTTTTGGCATCATCGAAAAGATCCTGCGGCATGGCTGGGATCGTGTCTGTCAATTCCAGAAACTGTTCCGTTTGAGTCCGCAGAATTTCCTCGGTTGTAGGTTTTGTCTGGCAGCCAAACAGACACAGGGTGATGATAAGACAGAAGAATCCTTTTTTCATAATCTACTCCTCCTGATCAGGATAAGAAATCCTTACATAAGCCGTATCAATCAGCCATCGCGGCGAATCTGCTTCAGGGTTGGGAACAAATGAGAGAATCAGTTCACGTACCCACATATAGCCCGGATGCGTGATCTTGATCGCATAACTTACGCTTTCACCCTGCCAAACGATTCCCAATCGCTTTTTCTTATAGGTAATGTACTCTTTCCAGCTTAATCCGGTCAAGCCTTGCAGCGTATACGCCTGATCCTGAACTAACTGTTTCATCCCGGATTCGCTCATCATCGGACCCAAAACAGCCTCAGCCTGTCGGTCAAGATCTTCATCCTGACGATGAAAATTCAGGATAATTACTTCCCGCAAAAAACGCCGGACGATCGTTTCAATTTCTTTGTCCTCTTCCTGATGGGAACACCCAACTAAGCCAAATCCCAGCAGAATCCAGATCATCATCGTGATGAAACCTTTGTTTTTCATAATGTTCATCCTCAATTCAGAAGAGAAGTCTTCTAAAACATCATTTCATCTTCTTCTTTGTTCTAATTTGTCAATTTGTACTTCTCATTTCCGACAGTTTCTCATTCGGATGGTTGATTCACTATTTTTTATTTATTTTTAAACAGTATTCTTTAATTTCATTATAGCTGAAAATTGGAGAAAACAGTGATTTTTTTTATTTTCCCGCAATTTTTCATCTGTTTTACAGGATGAATTTTCTTTGCTTCATCCTCGAATTCCCCGCGAAGGGTCTATCACGGAGAGAAACGGGCAGAATAAAATTACGGGAAACAGATTGTTCTTGACACGTTTGATATAATTAAAGACGCTGAAAGGAAGGCGATCAACATGGTTATGGCGGTTTTATTGACATTTGTTGCGGGGGTACTGGGCACGCTTCTGGGAGGAGTTCTCGGTTTGCGGATCGACCCGAAGTCATCGCAATCTCTGAGCTGTCTGTTGGCGTTTTCCGCCGGCATGATGATCAGCATGATCTGTTTTGACCTCATGCCGGAAGCGCTGGAACAGGCGGGATTGGCGATTGCCGTCGCCGGCTGCGGTCTGGGCGTGCTGCTTCTGTTGAAATTTGACGGTCTGTTTCATCATCATGATGAACAGCCGGATGAACTGGATGATCTGCATCATCACCATCATGCGATGGAAGAAGTCAATACTAAAAAGTTAATGCAGCTGGGTCTGATGATGATCGGCTCAGTGGCGCTGCATAATTTCCCGGAAGGCATGGCGGTCGGCTCCAGCGCCTTGTACGAAGTAAAGACGGGAATGATGATGGCGCTGCTTCTGGCGCTGCATAATCTGCCGGAGGGCATGGGCATGATCGTACCGCTGCGCAGCGGCGGAGTGGGCAAAGGCAGGGCGCTGCTTCTGGTCGCGTTAAGCGGACTGCCGACCTTGATCGGCGGGGTTGCCGGCGTGCTGCTGGGTTCGATCAGTCCGGTGTTTATCGGATTCACGCTGGCGCTGGCAGCCGGATGTATGTTGTATGTCACTTATTATGAAATTTTGCCGCAGGTCACGCTGATGGAAAAAGGCCGGCGTCCGCTGGTATTCCAGCTGGCCGGGTTTCTGTTAGGCTTCGTGCTGATTTCGATCATGTAAAGAAAAGCTGAAATTGACGATCAGGATCGCGATGGGATCCTTGTTCAATCTCAGCTTTTTCTGTCTGCGCCGTTACTCTGCGGTAAACGGTGTTCCCTGACCTGATTCAATCTGATCATAAGCCTGCTTGATCAGATTGAAATAATTTGGCGCACCGGCTAACGTGGCGCCGGTCGTGACATCCGCAACGGTCCATTCGCCGGCATCATTTTTCGCAATGTCTGTCGATTCTGGGTATGTTCCATAATTGACGCCGTGATCGTAAACATAGTTTTTGATCAGCTCGATATTTCCCGGGAAGGTGATCGGACTTGGCCAGAAATCGACGCCATGATGAATCGACGCTTTTGTTCCAATCTGAATTTCGGCCGCCGGTTTTCCTTCGCTGTCCAGCAGCTGCGCAGGTTCCGTTATTCCTTCATGATACCAGGCGCCGCCTTCCTGCGTTGCAACATAGGCTATGAATTCAACGTCTTTGCCATGGACCGGCGCTGTATAAACAACCTGATCGTCCGCCGACGACGCTGTCCAGGTCAGTCCGTTCAGTTCAAAGGCTGCAGGATAACGCTTTTCGCCTGCCGTAATGACGGCGCCGCCTAAGGCTTCCGCTTTTTCATCGTCGAGAATAGCCCAGCCTTCTGCCCCGCCGGCCGAAACCGGAAGCAGAGCTTCTACAAAATCAATAAAGACGACTTCCTTGGTTTCATCATTGACATAAACTGTCGCTGCAATCGAACTGTCGACAGAATCGCCTTCCTGATTGTAAACGCCATAGACAGAAGCACAGGTCAGCTTCATGCCCTCTTTCGCTAACTGTTGGACGTCGATATCCCGGTAATCTACCGTCGTCGGTTCAGCGCTGGCTGTCGGTTCCGGCATTGTTTCCGGGGTTGCCGTTGGCGCAGGGGATGTGGAACAAGCCGCCATCATCAAACCCGCCGTCAGTAAAGCAAGACTGTGTTTATTCTTCATTTCTTTCCCTCCTAATTTTAGTACATTGTACTAATTTAGAGTTTAATCGTTTGTTACTTCTTTGTCAAGACCCAGGTTTGTTTGTCAGATTGCAGAGCACATGCTAGAATTAAACAAGGTGATCGCTGATGAAAAAAAATCTGAAAGAAGAAATTCTAAAAACAGCCCAGACCTTTTTTAATGAAAAGGGGTATCAGGAAACGACGATGCGCGATATCGCGTCAGCTCTGAGAATCAGTCTGGGCAATTTAACTTATCATTTTCATAAAAAAGAAGACCTGATGATCGCTCTGCTGAAATGGCCGGATTTTCTAAATCAACCGCCCGCTGCAACTTTTGAAGAGTTGTTCGAATTAATCCGGGCGATGATCGAAAGCTTGATCGTCAATCGCTTCTTCTATACCGAAGATGAACTGGGCCGGGCAACGCCGGAGTTTTACCGTCATAACGTCGATACGGTAAGCAGGATTGAAAATCATCTTGAGCAGTCTCTGCAGCAGCTCAGCGATCAAGGCTGGCTGATCCCCTGGACAAGCGAACAGGAAAGGCATGCGTTTACGCGGATGATCATGGACAGTCATATCGTATGGATTAAAAATTCTTTTTACCGGGAAGCGCAGGATCAGATTTCATACGCTGATTTTTTGGATATTCACTGGTATTTGCTACAAAGCCATGTTCAGAAAGAAAAATTGACTGAATACCTTAGTTGCCGAAAGACTTTTTTCATTTCAAAGGCCAGGATATAATTCTGTGATAACAAAATGAAGCAGCCGATTCTCATTCAGGCTGCTTTTTTCAACAAATTAGAAATCCGCGGGCACGACAATCGGCTCCCGTCGGACCTTCGACCAGGCAAATTCGCCGATCAGTTCCCGGGCCGTGATCGGTTCATAATGATCGCGCAGTCCCGTCAGCCAGGCCAGCTTCCCGATCAGCTCCGGCGCACTCCAACGTTGGCGCAGCTCGCCCAGATCCAGCGCCTGATCCCGTTTGGATAACCGCTGCCCGTGTTCGTTCATCAACAAAGGAATGTGGTAAAACTCGGGGACAGGCAGGCCAAGACATTGATAAAGATAGATCTGGCGAGGGGTGGACGATAACAGATCCATCCCCCGGACCACCTCGGTGATTCCTGTCAGACCATCGTCAATCACCACCGCCAGCTGATAGGCAAACACGCCGTCGGAACGCCGCACAATAAAATCGCCGCAGGTCTGATCCAATCGTGACACCCCCTGTCCCTGAAGTCCGTCCTTCAACGCGATGACCCGATTGTCCACCCGGACCCGCATTGCCGGCCGGCGGGTTTTCTCAAGCGTCCGTTTTTCCTGTTCGCTCAAATTCCGGCACCGTCCGCTGTAAAGCAATTCCCCATCCGTTCCGTGCGGAGCACTGGCGCTGTGCAGATCCGTCCGGCTGCAATAACAGGGATAAATCAGGTTCTTCTTCTGCAGCTCACCGAGCTTTTCTTCATAGATTGCCGTACGCTCACTCTGCCAAAGCGGTGTTTCATCCCAATCCAATCCCAGCCAGCGCAAATCATCCAGGATCTGTTCAGCAAAAGCGCGCCGGCTGCGCTGCGGATCCAGATCCTCAATCCGCAGCACCCAGCTTCCCTGCTGAGATCGCACGGACAGCCAGCTTAACAACGCCGCCGTCACATTGCCAAGATGCATCCGTCCGCTGGGACTGGGCGCAAACCGTCCCCGGACTTGTCCTTTTTCTCCCATAACCTTCCCCATTTCCTTCTCCGGCGGTCTGCGCTTCACGAGCTTTCCGTATCAGCGTCATCCGGCCGGATCTGAATATTTTTATGATAAAACTTTTTCAGTTAAAAGTAAAACAGACCGTCGATTCCGATCTGTTTTCCGTGTTCCTATTTCATTTCTACTCTTTCCTTCAAAACTCAGGTCCTGACAAAGCCCAGCCCAAGCTTCGATTGATTTGCATTTGCCGCAGAGCGTATCCTCCGTTCTGAGCCGGGCTGTCTATTTCAACAAAGGCAGACTCAGAATAAATTCCGGCGTTCCGCTGGACCCCGGGGCGATTTCATACTCGTCATAGACAACGACAACCTGACGATTTTCATTAATAAAGAATTTCTGATTCGCGCTGAGTCCGGCATATCCACCTTCCTCATCAAAATCGAAGAACGAAGATGGGTTTTCAGCCAGCTGGCGTTCGATCTGGGCGCGGATTTGTTGATCTGCCGCCGCAAGATTCTCCGGGCCTATCGCCTCAGCTAACGTCAGCTCCTGTCCGGTTTCCAAGTCCAGATTGAAGAAATAGCGCTGATCATACCCGCTGGCCATCGTCGTTGTCGTGTCGATCGAGAAGCTCAGCAACGTTCCCTGATTGTAGTGAATATGATAATCGGCATAAAAATCAACTGGATAATACGGCTCCTTCTGACTGGCAGCCTGTTTTTTCAGCGCTTCCGCCTGGCCGCGGGCTTCGGCGGACAGCTGGTTCAGTTCTTCCTCAATCCGCTGATTAATCCGCTTTTCAAATTCCGCATTGCCGCTGTTTTCCACCTTCGGCAGCGTGATGTGGATGACTTCATTCGCATCTTCCTTATCAATCTGCACGCCCGTCACAAGCCGCAGAAATTCGCCGATCACCGGCAGTTTCGCTACATTTTGCGCAAACACCGGCGACACATGCATCATCAGAGTAAAACAAGCCGCCGCGGCCGCAAAGCTGATCAGCCCTTTCATTACCCACCGGGGTTTTTGCGTTTGTTTCTGTCCCTGAGCAATCGCCTGTTTTACCCGTGCGTTCAGCTGGGGCGGAAGCGGTTGATTCTGATATTCCTCTTTGGCCTCTATCCAAGGTTCCTGCATTGTCTACACCTCCTGTTTCAACTGTGTTTTTAATAATTCCAGTCCTTTATAGACCTGAGATTTGATCGTATTGACATTGGTCTGCGTCATGGCCGCGATCTCGTCAAATTTCAGTTCTTCAAAAAAGCGCAGGATGATCACCGTTCGCAGCTTTGGTTCCAAGGCCATCACGGCCTGAAACAAATCGCTGTATTCGATCGGCGATGTATCCTGAGTATACCCCTGATACTCCTGCAGCGATGCCTGACGCTGACGTTGTGTGATCTGTTTGCGGCATGTTCCGTTGGCTTCGTTGATGCAGATCCGCACTAACCATGTCCGGATATATTCCGGCTGTCGAAGCTGGCCGATTTGCGAATACGCCTTGACGATCGTTTCCTGTACGACGTCCAGCGCGGACTGTTCCTCTTTGACAATGGAAAAGGCGATTCTGTACAACATCGCCTGATGTTCCAGAACCGTTTTTTCCAACAGCTCCTTTTTTTCTTCTCTGTTCATGAGCCTGCTCCTTCCGATCTAAAACCAGATTGCCGCCGCGATATCACCTCCGATTTTAGAAAAAGATCTTTTTCCGGGTTTCTACTTAATTAGGTGTTAAACCTGTGGTAAAAGTTGGAATTTCGTTTTCTTTTTTATACGATTTCCAATTTTATGGATGGCTGCGGAAAACAGAAAAACCGGAAACGCTCTTCTATCCGCGATCTTTTCACACTCGCTAAAATGGAAAACCCTCTTTTCCCATGGCGAACATGGCCGGATCCGGAAAAGAGGGGATTCTGTTTCATGCCTGGAGCGGGACATGTTCATCCTGTCCCGGTCTTTTCTGCTCCTGACACAAACGTAATGAATATTTGTTTATCGGAAAGCCTGCCGGCTGCGCATGACCAGAAAGGTCATCATAGCCGGATCGATCAGATTCAACAAGTTAAATGACAGATCGACATGATTCAGAACATTGATCAGGAAAATCGTCGCGCACATCGTCCAATATAAACGCAACCCCAACAAACGTCCCTGCATCAAAAGCGTCAGACACCACAGACTGATCGCCGCGATCCCCAGCATCATCCAGGCCTGACCAAACAAACTCTCAACCGCGATGATGGCATTGTAAATCAGACTCAGCTGCAGCCAGAAACGACAGAATTTACTCATGCTTCCGTTTTCTCCAACAAAACGATGGCCTGGGCCAGCACGCCTTCTTCCCGGCCGACAAAACCGAGCTTCTCCCCGCGCGTCGCCTTGACGTTGACCTGATCCTGCGCGCAATGCAGCGCCTGTGCGATGTTTTGACGCATCAACGGGATATGCGGAGCCATCTTCGGGCGTTCAATCATGATCAGCGCGTCGACGTTGCCGATGCGATAGCCTTTGCTTTCCATTAATTCTGTCACCTGTTCGAGCAGAATCAAAGAACTGATGCCTTTGTATTGCGGATCGGTATCCGGAAAATGCTTTCCCAGATCCCCTTCGCCTAAAGCGCCGATCACCGCTTCCGCGATCGCGTGAAGCAAGGCGTCAGCGTCGGAATGTCCGACTAATCCTTTCGTGTGTTCAATTTCAACGCCGCCTAAAACTAAACGGCGGCCTTCCGCCAACTGATGAATATCGCTGGACTGCCCAATTCTAAACATGTTTTATCCTTCTTTCTTTTGTGTTCTTGAACGCCGATCCCCAGATCAAACCGCGGGTATTTCAGAAATCCATCTTTGATTTTCATCCCTGGGGAATGGGAAACGAATTCTTCTTTCTTTTATTATAAAGAATACGGCGTAAAATCGCATCCTTTCTCTGAAATATTTTATAAGAACTTTTCCTTATTACGTCCTGCGCAGCGGTTAAAAGCTGAGTGTTAAAGATCAGAAAAGCAAATGATCGAAAGAATGTTCTTCACCAGAGACCGCCAGCTCCATTTCAATCTCGTTTGTTCCACCCCTTCTCTATCCCGGAAAAATGGAAAGTCTGCTTGACATAGCAACGAAGCATGCTATACTATAATGGAAAGCAAGCTTTCCATGAATGGAGGAGGTTTATGAAGAACAGACTGGAAGCGCTGCGTAAAGCGCGCGGCATCAAGCAGGAAGAATTGGCAGCCGCCCTGGAAGTTTCCCGGCAGACGATCGGCTCGCTGGAAAACGGCAGGTATAATCCATCAATTTTGTTAGCTTTTAAAATTGCCCGCTATTTTGACGTCAGTATTGAAGATGTTTTCATTGATGAGGAGGAATCAAAATGAAAAAAAGAAACGCACTTCTGCTTGCCGCAGCCGGATTGCTTTTGATTGCCGCTGGTTTTCTTCTGCTTCGCACATCCATTTTTCCCGTTGATAATCTGCCCGCTCTGCCTTATCTTTTGATCGGCGTTGGCTGCGGCGTTTTCGGTCATGGCGCAGGCGCCTGGATCAGCCGTCAAGCTTTAAAAAACGCGCCTGAGATTCAGAAGCAAATCGAAATTGATCAGCGGGATGAACGCAACGTTCAGATCGCCAATCGGGCGAAAGGCAAAGCTTACGACGCGATGATCTATATTTTCGGTGCTTTAATGGTATCGTTTGCGCTGATGAACGCGGATCTCTTTGTCATCCTGTCCTTGGTCGCCGCCTACCTGTGCGTCGTCGGCATTTCGGTTTACTATCGCGTGAAGTTTGACAAAGAAATGTGAAGTTGCTAAACAGTCAGTCAGGCTCACGAAAAATACAGGATTTTTTCAAAATTCACAAGGGAAGCCGGCCACTTCCTTTTTTCTTTTAAATCCGAAACATTTCCGCGGAATTTCGCGTTCTTTCCGCATGGATTGACAGTTTTCTTTCCGCCGACTTTCTGTTATCATGATGGAAAAGGATGTGGGAATCATGAATGGAATCGCCGTGATCGGAACGTCAATGATTGATCTTGTCGTTGTCGGCCGTCAGACTTTTGAAATGGAGCATTGCAACAAAGCGCAGATCGTGCGAAGCTTCGGCGGATCAATGCACAATGTCGCTTATAACTGCGGTTGTTTAGGTCTGGAAACGCATTTTGTCAGCAAGTTCGGGCGCGATGACGCCGGACTGGCAATCGTCAACGAGCTGCAGAAAAAAACATGTTTCGTTTACGGCCCGGTTGTCAATCAAAGCACGCCGGTTTTCATCTCGGCTTCCGATCCGGAAAAAGGGCTGTACTTTTCGTCCATCCAGCCGGAATTTCTCTTCCATGGCGAAGGGGAAGATCTTCCTTACTGCGTCTTGGGAGAATGTGACTGGGGAATCACCGATCAGACCGATCTCACATTCTTAACGACGCTCTTAGCCAAAACGCCGCAGACACGCTGGATTTTCAGCGGTCAGATTCCGCCGGAGGCCACATTGGACAAATGGGAAGGAATCGTGCTCAACCGTGATGAAATGACAGCTTACGCCGGCTCAGTCCCGATGGCGCAGGCTGCGAAAGCGCTGTTGAAAAAAGGCGTCAGCTGGATCATTATTACTTTGGATAAGGATGGCGCGCTGTTAGTAACGCTGGATGGGATTCGCCCGTATCCAGCGGAGAAGGACGGCGCTTATCCGCTGGGCTGCGGCGACGCGTTTTTAAGCGGACTGCTCTTAGGTCTGACGCAAAAGAAACCGATCGAGCATTGTCTGCATCCCGCTTTGGCCGCGGCGGCAATCGTGCTGCAGGAGCCTGCCGCATTGTCAGAAAAGCTATGTCAGCTGAAACCCCGAACCGCTTCCCAACCCCAGTAAATCGGCAGATAAGCCAAGCCAAATGAGAAAGATTGATAAAACTCCGTTTCCTTCAATTTTAATCGCTATCCTTGATTGAAGGTGCGATCAAGGGGATTGAAAACCGGGATTATCCTGCATCTATTCCTTCAGGATGACAAGGTTAGAGGATTAGGACTATCTCCGCCAGAAAAATCAAGAGGTTCACCTCAATTCTGATTGATTAGCGGTAAATCATGACCAATATTTTGTCGATCTTCCACAAAAGAATTGACATCCTGCGGAAATTGAATACAATCAGGGTATAGATTCGATGACAAGAATAAGTAGACGGAAATTTCTGAACCTCACCAGAGAGCCGGATCCAGGTGTAAGCCGGCAGGCAGAATTCCAGCCGAAGTCCTCTTGAAGAAGCCTTCTGAACTGACAGTAAGAAGTGCCGGACGCTGATCCCGTTAAAGACACAGCCCATTGACAGATGGGAAAAGAGCCGGAATTTTCCGGAATCAAGGTGGTACCGCGGTCAAGCCGTCCTTTGTTGGACGGTTTTTTTGTGGATCGAACTGGAAGGAGAGTTTTATGAAAAAATGTTCTAAAAAGAATCTGATCCTGCTGAGCCTGACGTTGTTTTCAATGTTTTTCGGGGCTGGCAATCTGATTTTCCCGCCCTTCCTGGGACAAAATGCCGGGACGCAGAGCCTGCCGGCGTTAATCGGTTTTCTGATCACCGCGGTGGGTTTCCCGGTGCTGGGGATCGCCGTTGTGTCCCGCTTCAATGGTCTGGATGTTCTGGCCCAGAAGGTTCATGCCGGATTCGGACTGTTCTTCGCGGTTTTGATCTACCTGTCGATCGGACCGCTGCTGGCAACGCCGCGGACAGCTACGCTGCCCTTTGAGATGGCGATCCTGCCCTTGCTTCCGGAAGGCAGCTCCCCGCAGCTTTCCCTTCTGTTGTTTACGAGCGTATTTTTCCTGATCGCCTGGCTGCTTTCCCGCAATCCAAGCAAGCTGATCGACCGGCTGGGAAAGCTCCTGACGCCGACGCTGTTAGTGTTGATTGTGGCCGTCTTTGCCGCCGCGCTGCTGCATCCGTTAGGACAGCCGGCCCTGCCGCAGCCCGATTATGCATCCGGGCCGTTAATCAAGGGATTTTTAGAAGGCTACCTGACGATGGACGCGCTGGCAGCCCTCAATTTCGGCATTGTCGTTTCTTTGAACATCCGCGCGCTGGGGATTGACGACGATCAGGAAGTCATGTCCACCAGTATGAAAGCCGGCTGTCTGGCGGGGTTGATTCTGGCCGTGATTTACATCATGTTAACGCTGTTAGGCACTTCCCTTTCCGGCATGCCGATCGGCGCTAACGGTGCGCAGACGCTGACGCTGGCCGTCACTTCGCTGTTTGGCGAAAGCGGCCGCTGGGTCATGGCGTTGATCTTCCTGTTGGCCTGTATGACGACTTGCGTCGGCTTGTTAACCAGCTGCAGCGAATTCTTTTCCTCACTGACGCCGAAAATCAACTATTCTCAATGGTTGTTATTCCTGACGCTGTTCGCGCTGGGCGTTTCCAATTTTGGGTTATCGGCGATTCTGTCGATCTCCGTTCCGGTGCTGAATATGATTTATCCAATGGCGCTGGTTCTGATCCTGCTGGGATTGGGCGATCCTTTATATAAGGATAACCGCCTGATCTATCCATTGACTGTGTTCAGCACGGGTGTCGTCAGCGTTCTGGCTGAGCTGGATACCCTGGGTTTACGAATTCCCGGACTGACCCAGCTGTTGGAAAGTCTGCCGCTGGCCTCGCAGTCACTGAGCTGGATCTGCATCGCAATAGTGATGTTTGGCCTTTCGCTGATTCTGGGCAGAAGAAAGAAAGCAAGGCGTTAACCTTTTTCTAACAATCAGACAGGAAGCGCCATGTTTTATAAATCAGACTTATCTTTCATGGGCAAGCACGTCCTGATATACTACTTTTCTTGATTTCTGTTTCCTATTTTGTCTGTTGTTTTCCCCCAGCTTTCTTCATCCATTACATCACGATAATCACTTTGCCTTCGGTTAGAATTTTGATGCTTGTGCCACTACTGCACAGTGATCTTCCATATCCAGTTATCACCCTGGCAGGTTGTGTTAAAAAAAGCTGATTTTCCCCGATCATCCGGAAGTCAGCTTTTCGTTTTCCTATTCGCAAAAAGGCAGTTCAGACAGGCCGCTGCCGCTTATTCCTCGTCGTTTTTCAACAGGATTCCGCCGACGTTGACGCGGAAAGTCTGGAAGGCGGCCCACTTCACCGGCGCTTCGGCAAATACGGCCACCGCCGCGTCCAGCACCGCTTTGAGATCCCAGGCGATGAAGTCCAGATATCCACAATTCAATCCGGAAGCCCCGCCCAGCCAGGCTGCGGCGTCCATCCCGGCCCTTTCGCTGATCTTCGCTTCCAATTCATCGCGGAAATCCAGGATCGCTTTCGCCCGGTCTTCCCCCTGAAACCCGTCGATCGGATAATAGAAGAAGCCGGCGGCGATGCCGTCCTTATGCAGATCATCAACCGCCTGCGTTATCCCGCGCAAATACTGCTGGATCAGCACCGGGCAGCATGTCGAACCGGCCGTCACATCCCCACGCACCTGTTCCTGGCGTTTCTCGTCCGGCTCCATCCGATATGCAGTGTAGCTCTTCAGTACACGCGCCGGATCGCGGCTGAGATCCAGCCCCATCTCACGCAAAGCCTCCGGCAGTTCCGCCAGTGTTATCCCCGCATCACTTTGCGGCTGCGAGTACAGCTTGACCTCGTCAATCACCGACATCGCGGCAATCTCGCCCAATGTCTGGTCAATGAAAACAGACAAAATCCACCAGACCTGATTTTCATTTTCCGCCATAAGCTCTGCCAGCGCCGGGCAGCAAACCGCCAGCGACACCGTTTTTTCAGTATGCTCTGTAATCCACACCTGCACTTCGTCCGCCGAAAGCTCCCGGCCCGCGATCCGCAGCGCCGCTTTGGGCGCAGGCTGGCGGCCGATCATCACATTCCAGCGTTTTTTCAAGCTCTCCGGCATCTGCTTCTGATAATAATCCAGCGCTATCAAGCGTACCCGGTCGCCCTCAGGCGTCAATATCAGATCATAACGATCCTGATTGCATCCCAACTCAAAGGCGATCTCTGAAAATGCCGGATGAAGCAGCCGGGTTGTCTGATTGATGATTTCCTCACCCTCAACCCGATTGCGCATCCGCACCCGCAGCACCTGTTCTTCACGCTCAAACAGCTGCCAGCTCTCCTGCACCCGCTGCCGAAACGGCTTCTCAAAGCGCGGTAAAGCTAAGCGTCTGCGGCAATCTTCGATCAACGCCAGCGTATCCTCATCGCCCGGCCGGGCGTTTAGTGCCCGTTCAAAATAGGTCAGCGCCGGGCCTTCCTGATCAAGATAATAATAGGCGTAAGCCATCCGGAAATTCCAGGTATGCTCCTTTCCCAACGGTTCTTCGACCCTCTTTAACAGCTGGATCGCTTTCTCAAAATTTGCCCGGTCATTCACGTCCGCGGCATTATTATACGCTTTCGCCAGTTCGCTGATCAGTTCAGGCGTGAGCTTTGCCTCTTCCAGCGCTTCGATGGCATCAATGATTTGGGTGTATTGTCCGTTTTCGTTCCAGAGTTCGATCTGTTTCCACAATTCCATTTCTGATTTCCTCCCTGAGATCAGCGCGGCTGACCCACATTCCACATTCAAGTTGATTTCTTTCTTACAATCCATTCAAGGGTTCATCC
Source organism: Holdemania sp. (assembly GCF_986127675.1). Lineage (NCBI taxonomy): Bacteria > Bacillati > Bacillota > Erysipelotrichia > Erysipelotrichales > Erysipelotrichaceae > Holdemania > Holdemania sp. Next base: position 66,311 of record NZ_CFQZWI010000001.1, read on the forward strand.
TTTTCCCCGCTGAAGCGCATACACCCCCGGCCGGCAGCTTTGGCCTGATACAAAGCCTGATCGGCATGGTACCAGAGCTGATCAAACTGTTGTCCCTGCTCCGGGAACCGGGCGGCGCCCAGACTGGCGCTGACAGGAATCGTCAGTCCTTGCTGTTTTCGAAGCGTTTCCCAGACACTCATCAGCCGGTTGGTTTCCTCTATGATCCCCGTGGTGGAAAGCGGATTGATTTGATCCCGGTCCGATCTGAGATAGAGGATGAATTCATCGCCGCCGATCCGTCCGCTTAAGGCGTCAGGGAAAACGGCGAGGATCGCCTGGCCCAGCGTTTCCAGCACCTGATCGCCCAGCGGATGTCCCATCGTATCATTGATCTGCTTAAACCAGTCGATATCCAGCATGATCATGACGCCCGGGCGGCCTTCCTGCATTGCCGCGCTGATCTGCGCTTCAACCCACCGGCGGTTCAGCAGCCGCGTCAGCGAATCATGCCGGGCATTGTATTCCATCCGGCGGTAAGATTCCTCCAGCGCACGTGTTTTCTCTTCCACCAGCTGTTTCAGCTGACGGTTGGATTGTTCCATCAGACGGTGCGGAAAAAATTCATCCGTCCCCTGTTCCGGATCAGGAACCGACTGATGTACATGCAGAACCCGCCATTGATTGCCCATCTGACGCAAAAGTATTGTAAAGCGGAACCGGCCGATGAATTCCAGCGGATTCTCGGTCTGTTCCCGAACCCGCAGCTCGCCGATCACAAGCGTGCAGTCGGCGCTGACCGGCTGACTTTGATACCACTGATCCTCAATGATAAACGCCGTTGTCCGCGCGCTGATTTCCGCGGCGATCTTCTGCACGAACATCTCAAAGCTGCGGCTGACCTCATGTTCGCCGGTACCGATGATTGTCGTTTCCGGCAGAAAACAATGATCCAATAAAGTATAATTTTGTTTTTCCAGATATTCATGCCAGAGATACCGGCAAAAAGTTTCGGGGGAAGGCAAATTTTCCATGCGATCAACTCCTTGATTTTTCAGCCTTGCTTACGAACTTGTTTCATCCGGTCGACCGGGCAATGAAATTCCCGGCCTGTCGTTCGGTAAATCCTGAAATTTTATTGCTTCTGTGCGTTTTCAAAAACTTGTTTTGTTCGATTCTTGAATCAGCTGTTTCTATTATAACGAACTTCCGGATAAATGTCTTTAACGAGAACGGTAAATCCGGCGCTGCCCGCCGGCTTCCGGATCTGCCCGGGGTAAATCAGGCTCGGCCTGCCAACTTCCCGATACCGCTTCCGCAACTTTCAACGGGAAAGCGAGAAATGGACAGTTTCCGCTTTTTAAGCTACAATCAGTACCAGGAGATGAGCGAGATGTCAAATTCCCGGATTTCGATTTTCTGGGCGACGCTGCGGCATGGGCTGCAGATGCTGGGACTGCTTTGCGCCGCGACGGTTGTCGGCCTGGTATTCCGCCAGCTGGGTTTCCCGGAAACCAATATCGTCCTGTTATACCTGCTCGCCGTGCTGCTGACGGCCTGGATCACCCGCGGCTACGGTTACGGCGTCCTGGCGTCGTTAGCCGCCACGCTGATCTTCAATTACTTTTTCACGGCTCCCTACTGGTCGCTGTCTGTCGATGATCCAAGCTACTGGATCACGTTTGTGATCATGACCGTCACCGCCTTCATCACCAGCGCTCTGACTTCCAAAGCCAAGCTCAGCGCCCGGCGCGCGATGCAGCGGGAACAGGAGATCAAAACCTACTATACGCTCAGCCGAAGGCTGAACGAAGAAATTGAATTACCCCAGATCGCACGGCTGGCTGCTGAGGTCCTTTCCAACGCCTTGAACACGGAAATCAGCTGTCTGTGCCTGAACGAAAGCGAACAGCCGGCATCGCTTTACCGCGCTCTGCCGGGGCAAAGCGCCCTTTCCCTGCCCTGCGGCGATCTGACGGTCGGGAAGGAAAGCCGCGAAACTGATCAAAGCGAAAAAACCGTCAGTCTGCCGTTACAGAACAAAGGGGTGCAGCTGGCCGTTTTGCGGATACCGGCGGAAACCATGAATTCGATGAGCGAATCGGACCGGCAACTGCTTCAATCGTTAAGCGAAATGATCACGCTGGCGATGGATCGCTTCCGCGCCGCAAGACAGAAAATCCGCTCGGAAGAAGAAGCGGCCCAGGAACGGTATCGAAGCAATCTGCTGCGGGCGATCTCCCACGATTTGCGCACCCCGCTCTCAGCGATCATGGGCACCTCGGAAATGATTCTCGGCATGAGCGAAAACGACGATCCGCGCCGCGCTCTGGCATGGGATATCTATCAGGACGCCGACTGGCTGCACTCCCTGGTGGAAAACATTCTCAGTCTGACCCGCATTCAGGACGGGCATCTGAATTTGCATCTGGAAAAAGAAGCGGCGGAGGAAATCATCGCTTCCGCTCTCGATCACATTGCCAAGCGGGCGCCGCAGCGGATGATCAACGTTTCCATTCCGGATGAAGTGCTGATGATTCCGATGGATGGCAAATTGATCCAGCAGGTTTTGATCAATCTGCTCGACAACGCCTTGAAGCATACTCAGCCGCAGGATGAAATTACGCTGACGCTGCGGCGTGATCAGAACGAGGCCGTTTTCACAGTCCGGGATGGGGGCGAGGGTATCGCGGACAAAGACCTCGCGCATATTTTCCAGACTTTTTACACGACGCGCACCCGTCAGGCGGACGCGCAGCATGGCATCGGCCTGGGCTTGACAATCTGCGAATCTATCGTCAAGGCCCATCACGGCACGATCAGCGCCCGCAACCGCACGGATTGTTGCGGCGCGGAATTTACATTCCGGCTGCCTTTGGAGGAATCACAATGAACAAGTTTACAACCCGGATCCTGATCGTCGAGGACGATCCGCAGATTCGTAATTTTATCAGTTATGTCTTGAGCGCCGAAGGCTTTGCCAGCGACAACGCCGCAACGGCGCAGAGCGCGATGACGCTGCTGGCGGCGAATGTTTATGATTTAATGCTGCTGGATCTGGGACTGCCGGATTATGACGGCATGGATGTCATCCGCAAGGTGCGTGAATGGTCGGAAATCCCGATTCTGGTCGTTTCCGCCCGTGATCAGGATCAGGAAAAAGCCCAGGCGCTGGATCTGGGGGCCGACGATTATCTGACCAAGCCGTTTTCCACTACCGAGCTGATGGCGCGGATCCGGGTAGCGATCCGGCATGCGTTCCGCCAAAACACAGTGGCGGTCCAAAAGGTGCTGACGGTCCGCGAGCTGTCGCTGGATCTGGAAAAACGCCAGGTCACACTGCGAGGCCAGCCGCTGCACCTGACGCCGATGGAATACAATCTGCTGAGCCTGTTTCTGCGCAACAGCGGCAAGGTCTTAACGACCCGCTATCTGATCAGCTCGATCTGGGGCAGCGGATATGGTGAGGATACGCAGGCACTGCGGGCCTTAATGGCCGGGCTGCGGCGCAAGATTGAGGAAAATCCCGCGAAGCCCCGCTACATCGTCACCGAAATCGGCGTCGGCTATCGGCTGGTGGATCAGGACATGCAGAAAGGATAAAAAGCAATGCAGAAAATACAAACACAGGAAGCGCTGGCCGCGCTGAAAAATGGTGAAATCCTGTTGACCCGGCAGGCGGATCAGGTGCAGTTTTACGCGCTGGTGAACGGGCGGGTCCGGATTCAGAATTCCAACAGCCGCTTCACGTTAAGCATCGAGGAATGGCAGGCCTTGTTCTTCAAAGAGGAATTCTGGCTTTATGAACCGGTGGAAACGAGCGAGATCTCGTTGGAAAAAGACGCCGAATATTATGGCTGGAATCATAAATAATTCAACTTTCAAAGCAACAGTTCGACACAAGAGCTGGTCATAACGAAATGCCCGATTGGACTCGCAGGAAATCATCCGGCGTTGTTGCGGTGCGTGGAAAGTCCGTCATGGGGAAATGTCCGGTTGGACGCACTTTCTGGTAAATTCAGAAAAACGCGCCTTTAAAACGAGCGCAAAGAAAGTGGTCGATCAGGACTGCATCAAGGCCGCTGGAAACGAAATGGATCGTTTCCGGCGGTCTTTTTTCATTCAGCTTATCCCCAGCGGCTTTGCTTTTTAAAGCATAATGTAAAAATCGCCATGAAAAAAACACCGGAGTTTGACAATCCCGGTGTTTTTCAATCATTCTTCATTGATCCCTGACGCTCGCTTCAAACGATACAGACCATTTCTAAAAGCGCAGGAAATTCAGCCGGCCTCTCAGAACGCTTTCTTATAGACCTCCAGCACCAGCTCAAAGGTGCATGGGCGCGGATTGCCGCCGGTGCAGACGTCCGCCATCGCCGCTTCTGCCAGCGCTGGCAAATCTTCTTCCTGAACACCGATTTCTTTCAGGGTCTGCGGGATGTTGACATCCAGAGACAACTGACGCACCGCGTCGATTGCCGCCTGACGGTATTCGTCTTCCCTCATCGCGTCGACTCCCTTAACGCCCAGGACACGGGCAATTTCACGGAATTTCTCGCCGGTGTAATCCTTGTTGAACTCCATGACATACGGCAGCAGCACCGCGTTGGCAACGCCGTGCGGAATGCCGTAGAAGGCGCTTAATGGATGCGCCATGCCATGCACGACGCCCAGACCGACGTTGGAGAACGCCATGCCGGTCATATACTGACCCAGCGCCATGTCTTCGCGGCCCTTCGGATCATTGTTGACCGCGGCGCGCAGCGAACGGCCGATCAGCTCGATCGCCTTCAGGTTCAGCGTATCCGCCAGCTCCCAGGCAGCCAGCGTCGTATACCCTTCAATCGCGTGCGTCAGCGCATCCATACCGGTGGAAGCCGTCAATCCCTTTGGCATGCTTGACATCATCTCCGGATCGACGATCGCCACAGCCGGCAGATCGTGCGGATCCACACAGACGAACTTCCGGCGCCTGGCTTCGTCGGTAATGACGTAGTTGATCGTCGTTTCCGCGGCCGTACCGGCAGTCGTCGCCACCGCGATCATCGGCACTGCTTTATTTTTCGTAGCGGCCGTGCCTTCCAGGGAGACCACATCGGCGAATTCCGGATTGTTGATGATGATGCCGATCCCCTTGCCGGTATCCTGCGGCGAACCCCCGCCGATGGCGATCAGATAATCCGCGCCGGCTTCCTTGAAAGCCGCGACCCCTTCCTTGACCATATCGACAGTCGGATTGGCTTTGACCTTATCATAGATGGCATACGGCAGCCCTGCCGCATCCAGCAGATCAGTGACCTTTTTGACGACGTTAAACCGGACCAGATCCGCATCGGTGACGATCAGCGCCTTGCGGAAGCCGCGGTTTTTCACCTCGTTTACGATTTCGTTGACTGCGCCGTAGCCATGGTAGCTTGTTTCATTTAACATAAAGCGATTTGCCATATTTGATTTCCTCCTTCGCTTTCTTTACTTTCATTGTAAATAAATTAACAAAGGATTCAAGTGACACTTTGACAAAAATGGTACAATCGGATTTATTCCAGTTCTGTATCCCGCAGCATTGCCCGCAGCTTTTCCGGCTGAGCGTCGATCAACAAATCCACAATCGTTTCCGGGCTTTCCTTTGCCCCCTGAATCACCCATTTCACCGTCATCTGCATCGAACCCCGGCAATACATCTCAAGCAGAAACTGAATCTGGGGCGTCAGCGGCTGCTGCGTCTTCTGTTCGATCCATTTTGTATAGAAATCCAGAATGCATTGATAATCATAGTGCATCAGCGAATTGTAGTCCTGCGAACGAAAAGCCTGAGAAAAAAATGTTTTTTCCTGCCGGATAAATTCGAATTTTTTTAACAAGCCTTCCCGCAGCGTGTACTGGACGCCCATCAGCTTAAACGACTTCTGAGCCAGCCGTTCAAAATACCAGTTAACCAGATCGTATTTGTCCTGAAAATGCCGGTAGAACGACTGCCGGGTCGTATGGGCTGACTCCACAATATCCCGCACGGTGATTTTATCCAGAGGTTCCGTTTCCATCAATGTCTTGATCGCCTCGGCCAGCCGGTACTTCATCATTTCCTTTTCCGCCATCCTGACTCATCCTTTCGCTTTGCCTGTTCGCTTTCATCATAAAAAAAAACGTGCTCTCCGTCAACCGCCGCCTCCGCCGATTTCCTGATTTTCTCATTTGTCAGCGTTCTTTTTCCTCACCTTCCCGCTCTGGCTTAACGAAAGACGCGCGTTTTATCCGATGGGAACCCCCGGCAGATGCTGTCTTTTTCTTTTGTCCGCCAGCTTTTTTATCCTTGAACCGGATCTCATCCTCACGCCATTCTCACACGCCGCCGGTTCTTTCTCACACAAAACTCACAGCTTTCACGGTATTCTATTCCCGTCAAGATGAAGCGGAGGTGTTCATGATGAATGAAATCGCAAATCCCATGACGTTGGAAGCCTTAACGGAAAGTATCCGGACTGCCGTCCGGCTGCAGGATTACGCCGGCGGAGAACACGAAATCGCCGAAGCGATGCGCATGCATCCTCATTCGCCGGTCCCGCACAACCTGATGGGCATCCTGCTGGCCAGCCATCATGAGCTGTTGGCCGCCATGAAACATTTCCGGGCAGCCGCGGCCCTCGATCCCACTTATATCCCGGCCCGCTGCAATCTGGAGCTGTGCGCCTCGTTTACCGGTCAGGGGAATTTCGCTTATTCCCCAGGCGACTGCCAGAGCGTTCCAGCCTGGAATCCATGGAAGATCGTCTATGACGAAAAAGGGATCGGTCATGTAGTAAGGAGGAAACATTCATGTTAAGTATTCATGTCAACTGGCTTGGCAAATCCAAATTGACGGTGATCGTCGGCTGCGGGCGGCTGGGTTCCACGCTGGCCGACCAATTATCGGACGAGGGCAAAAACGTAATTCTGATCGATCAGAACGAAGCGGCATTCCGCAAATTATCGCCGGCCTACGCCGGACTGACGTTAGTCGGCGACGCGACGGACGCCGCCACTTTGAAGCAGGCTGAAATTGAACGGGCGGATCATCTGGTCATCGTCACCAACAACGACAATACCAACATCATGATCGCGCAGCTGGCCCGGGAATGCTTCCAGACGCCGCATGTGATCTGCCGGCTGTATGATCCGCAGCGGGAATGTGTTTACCGGGAATTCGGGATTCAGACGATCTGTCCGACCGCGCTGTCGTCTCTGGCGATCGAACGGCTGTTAAACAATCCGGCCAGTCTGAATCAGGCGGGTCAGGAAGGAGGAAATTGAACATGAAGAAACGAATTCTGATTGTCGGCGGTTTTCATAAAGCGCAGACGTTGGCGCGGTCGTTTCTGGAAAAAGGCTACGACGTCACGGCGATCAATAAAAACCCCCTGCATTGCCGGGTTCTGGCGCAGATGAGCGATTTGACGGTATTGACCGGCGATGGCTCCAAACCCTTCGTGCTCGAAGACGCTCAGGCGGAAAATGCAGATATCGCGATTGCGCTGACGCCGCGGGATGACGACAATCTCGTGATCTGTCAGCTTTGCAAGAAACAATTCCACGTCCGCAAGACAGTTTCACTGGTAGCCAATCCGGAAAAAATCAAATTTTTCTACCGGATGGGGATCGATTCTGTCGTCTGTGCGTTGTCTGCCATTACCAGCATTGTGGAGCAGCAGACCTTTCTCGATGAATTTACAACCCTGCTTCCCCTGGGAGATGGCGAGCTGCGGATTTCCGAACTGCGGCTGCCGGCTACCTCTCCCGTTATCGGGAAGACGCTCAGCGAAATTCAGCTCAGCCGCGACGTCATCATCGCGACGATTCTGCGTCAGGATCAGCCGCTGGTTCCGCATGGAGATACGAAGCTATTAGCGCAGGACGTCCTGATTCTGATCGCCGCCGCCAAACAGGAAGCCGCCGCCGTCAGGGTGCTGCAGGGCAAATGAAAAATTCAGGATGGAGCCGGCTGCGGCATGGCGGCATTATCGGCAAATTTATGATGTTGTGCGGCTTGCTTTGCGCCGTACCGATGGTGACGGCCTGTTTTTATCCAACCCTGCCCAAAGAACTGGAAGCCTTCGCGCTGCCGGCTGGAATTTCGCTTTTGGCGGGGTTGTTCAGCTGTTGGAAAGGGGCGGCGCAGGATCAGGAGGAACCACGTCCGCAGCTGATTCAAAAAGGGGGATTCTTCGTCTTGTTCGCCTGGCTGTACGGAATTTTCATCGGGGCGCTGCCCTTTGTTTTAGCAGGCCGGTTAAACTGGATTCAAAGCTTGTTCGAATCGGTCAGCGGCTGGACGACGACCGGTTTATCCGTGCTGGATGTGACGCAGGTTTCACCGATATTTCTGTTTCACCGGGGCTTTATGCAATATTGCGGCGGTCTGGGCTTCGTCATGGTGATGACGTTGTTCATCCAGAATAAACAAAGCATGAACCTGTTTCAGGCTGAGGGACATTCCGATCAGCTTACCCCGAATCTGGGCCGGACTGTGCGTTTGATCGTGTTGATGTACACAACCTTCCTGGCGCTGGGCGTCGCGGCCTATGTCCTGGCGGGCATGAATTTCTTCGACAGTCTGATCCATGCGATGTGCGCCTTATCCACCGGCGGATTCTCCACCCGCGCGGAAAGCATCGGCTACTATCAAAGTCCGCTGATCGAATTCATCACGATCGTACTGATGGTGATCGGGACGACGAACTTTGCGGCGTTGTTGCTGCTGGTGCGCAGACAGGCGCGTAAGTTTATGGCCGTCAGCGAAGTCCGGTTTATGGGACTGGTGCTGGCGATGGCAATTCCTCTGACGGCGCTGGTGTTGTTCTTTGCGGCTTACGCCGATCTGCCCGGCAGTTTCCGGATCGCTTTCTTCGAGGTGGTTTCCGCGTTGTCAACTTCCGGTTTTTCCACAGTCGGTTATACGCAGTGGCCGCAGGCCGCGGTGTTCGTACTGATCGTCATGATGTTGATCGGCGGCGGAATTGGTTCGACGGCCGGGGGTCTGAAACTGACGCGGGTCTATCTGATGCTGCGGGGGCTGGGTGAAAGTTTGCGCCGCAGAAACGCGCCGGCGGGCGCCGTTTCCTGTATGTTTTTTAAGCGGCCGCAGGGACGGGTAGCCATTGATCAAAAGTTGTTAGCAGATACCGCAAATTTTGTTTTCTGTTATTTTCTGATTTATCTGATTGGAACGTTCTTGTTGATGCTGACGGCGAATTGTTCGTTGATCGAAGCGATGTTCGATTTTTCTTCCGCATTGGGGACTGTCGGGTTGTCAATCGGCATCACCGGACCGGCGACGCCTGCTTTGGCCTTGATCGTGGAAATGGCGGGAATGCTTTTAGGGCGGTTGGAGATCTTCATTCTGCTCTCAGGGATCCACGCGGGGTTCCTTCGCTTAAAAAACGCGGTTTTCCAATAGCGGTTTTGCTTTGTGAAAGCGAAAGACGCCGGCCTTGAGAAGAAGTGGAAAGACAGTTTCTCCGCTTTCTTTCCTCTTGAACCTGCTTCTTTATCTTGAGAATCAACCAGGTCTGTTCTATAATGAAAACAAGTTATAGCAGCGCATAATCAGGTTGAGCGTTTCGACTCACAGCCGTAAATTGTGGATTAGAATCCGTAAGGGTTGGAATCTGCGTTTACGGCTTTTCAATTCATGCCCGCTTTCATTTCAAACTGCGTCAGCGCAAAGGAGAAAATCATGAATTATCAAATTTTAGATCTGGAGACCTACAAGCGAAAGAGCCATTTTGAATACTTCAGTCAGTTGGCTTATCCCTATGTCGGCGTGACCGCTGACGTCGATATCACAAAGTTCCACGCCAAAATAAAAGAACAGCGCCTGCCGTTCTTCCTTTCCTTCTGTTATTGCGCCGCCCAGGCCGCAAATGCCGTTCCGGAATTCCGCCAGCGGATTCTCAAGGGGCAAATCATTCAGTTTGATCGCTGCCGGACTTCTCATACCGTCGCGCTGGAAGATGGGACATATTGTTACTGCACGCTGGATTATTCGCTGCCTTTCCCCGACTTTTTGCCTTATGCGCAAAAGATGCAGGAGGCGGCAAAGCAAGGCGGATCGATTGCGGAAAACGAGGAAGACACGCTGGATTTTTTCTACATTTCCACGCTGCCCTGGATTTCATATTCCGCATTGATTCAGCCGGTGCCGATCCCCGCTGACAGCAATCCCCGGATCACCTGGGGCAAGTTCTCAACGCGGGATAACCGGCTGGTTCTGCCAGTATCCGTGTTATGCCATCATGCCTTAGTCGACGGCCGCCATCTTGGGCTGTTTTATCAGGCGCTGGATCAGGCCTTAGCCCAGCTGTGCGCCGCTCTGTGACGCTGATCGGTCACGCCTCGAAGAAACCGGCGTTTCTTGTCAACCAGCCGCCAGTCCAAACTTAAGCGCCGGAAGCCGCCCCGCAGGGACGGCTTCAATGACAGATCCAATCACGATTGTTGATCAACATCGCTGCCCTGAGTGATTCAAAGATTTTCCAGTCCTTTACTCTGTGTCACCGTGAGCTTCTGCCAAAAGAAATTGAAACCAGAAAATTCACGCTGACAAAAGACGGCACTCTTCATCGTTTCTTTTTCACACTTGAGGTTCGCGAAACAATTCCATCATTTCAGTGAACGAAATCAAACTGACATGGTCCAGCGTTTCCGCCATCTCGCGGCAGCCTTGCGTAAAACCGGTCTTCGCAAATAAAAATAAGTGAACTTCTGTGTAAGAAAACAGCTGGCTGCGGCTGACTAATGTTTTTAACACGCCTTGATCGACCTTTTCATTCGTCCATTTGCATTCACCGAACAAGGCCGTCGTTTTATCCTGAACGCCCATAATGTCAATTTCCGTCTGTTTTTTTTCGCGGGGATCCGTTCCCCACCAACGACCCAGCTCTGAAAAAAACACAGGTGATCTGCCTGCCAGAAGCAATTTCCAAAGATATTGCATACAGATCTGTTCAAAAACATTTCCCATGTATTCTGATAAATAGGGCTCGATCCGCTTAAAAGCCAGTTCTTTCGCTCCGCGGGAAATAATTGAGCTGTTCTGTGGAACAAACCGGTACCAGAACCGGAAAAGATTGTCGCTGATCACATAGACGGCCTTTCGGGAAGCCTGATCACCATACGGTATTTCCTTTTGAACCCATCCCAATCCTAACAGATTCTTCAGATAGGCGGCACAGACATTCGTATTTTCGCCAACCTTTGAAGAAATCTCCGACAAACGGGAAGCCCCGTTAGCGATTGCTGAAATGATCGCATTGTAAAGGGCAGGTTCACGAACTTCTTGTTTCAGAAGATTTTCCGGCTCCTCAAATAAGGCGGACGTCGGATCTAAGAATGTATTCTTAATATTTTCAGCGACGCTGAGCCGATCGTCAATCTGAAGCAGATACTGAGGCGTCCCGCCCACCGCTCCGTAAACAAGCGCTTGTTCTTCAGCAGAGTAGCCGGGGAAACAGCGGCAGACTTCTTCAAAATCAAACGGCAGGATCTTCATTTGAGCTGTTCTCCGGCCATAAAGCGGAGCCTTGTATGCCAAAACATGATCTTCCATATAAGACATCGAGGATCCGCACAAGATAAGCATAAGTTTAGACGTTTCTTTATATTGATCGATCAGAAGCTGGAGCGTGGAAGCTAAGCTGGCAGAAGCTCGGGCTACATACGGGTATTCATCAATGACCAAAACCAACCGCTGATGTTCGGCAAGTTGAAAGACCATTTCTAAAGCTGCCTGAAAGGAAAGAAACGTCGTCTCAGCCTTGAACCCTGTTTCCATTTCCAAAATACTGCGGCTGAAATTCTCTAAATTCTGTTTAGCATTGCTTTCCACACCCATAAAATAAATGGCTTTTTTATCGTTGATAAACTGATTGATCAACGTCGTTTTGCCTACCCGGCGGCGGCCGTAAATCACGGCAAATTCAAAACGATCCGATTGATAAAGCCGATCTAAAGCAGCGAGTTCACGAGTTCTGCCAATAAACATCCGGTTCTCCTCCTTATCCTTTTAATTCACTATAAAGTAAATGATAAATTTAGTCAAGTATGATTTGGCAAATCGTATCTGAGTAATTTTGTTGATAAGAAAGGTAGGCGTTTACTGCGGGTTCCTCGGCTCGCGGTTGCCTTTGATCGTCAGTTCCATGGATTCCAGCTGATGAAACACGCATTCCACTTCATCCTCAATCTGACTGCGGATCGCTTCCGAAAACGGTTCAAGAAATTCCGCGATCGCTTTGTCATATTGATTTTTATACTTTGTGTTCAGCTGTTTCCAGTTCACTGCCCGAAACCAGGACAAACGTTCTTCATGAATCTTCAGCTGACCTTGCATCATCATCACGGCCAGAATGGGATATCCTGGATAGTGCTGCCACAGTGTCGCGTTGTCGTTGCTGGAATAGCCGTTTTCCAAAAACTTGACCGTGTACCGTTTGGCCTGATCCGAGGAGAGAACATAAGCGCGGTCGGCCCGCATGTCAATCCGCTGATCCGCCACCGCGCTCAGCGCTTCATAAATTTTTGATAGAGGGGGATTTTTTTCCATGCTTGACTCCTTTATTTTTATTCTTCTATTATACCCTGTCCGCGAACGCTGCGGACTTTTTTACTCAACTCGCCTCGGATTCCGCGCTGACGCCTTCCTTCAGGAAACGATTCAGACGGCGGTTTCTGACAAACGGCAGGTAGAGGATCAGACAAATTCCCTGACCGATCGCTGAAAGCAGGCCCAGAGCCAGGCTTTCGCCAAAGAAACCGAATGCCAGCGTCGAGATCAGCCGGCCTGCCGTCATGATCGACGTTTCCAGCGCGACTAACCGGCCGCGCATCTGTTCCTCGCAGCCCAGAATCATCGCCGAGGAAACGATGATGTTGCCAATCGAATTGAACAGATTGGCAATCAGATACGAAACGCATACTAACGCCGGATTGCGGCTCAAGGCGGTGATGAACGAGGCGATTGTGCCGATGATCATCGGCAGTAAGCTGCACAGCTTATCGCGCAGCGGTTTGGGCAGCATTCCGGGAATAAACGTTCCGGCTACCGCGCCGACGCTGCCGAAGGTCAGATATAAACTGTAAAATTCATCGGCCAGTCCCTTCTGCTGCAAAAACGGCAGCGTCACCGAGGATAAGCCCGATACCAGTACGTTCCAGGCTAAAAGCAGAAGCAGCAGATCGCGCAGGGACGGATTGCCAAACGTGATCTGTAAGCCCTCTTTAAAATCGTTGAAAAAGGAACTTGACGCTGAGACCGGGACTTCGGTCGGCCGCAGCGTGATGAAGCATTCCGACAACGACGAAGCCCAATACAGCACGCCGTTGACGATCAACAAAGTTGCCGGCCCACACATCAGCGCCAACAGGCTGCATATTCCCTTGCCAGTCAGGTTGATAACCATGAACAATCCTGTGTTCCACGACTGTGCCTTCATGAACTGGCTGCGTGAAACGACAAGCGTAAACGCGGCCGTTGCGGCTGGATTAAACAGCGCGTTGCACAGCGCCATCGCCGCCGCGCACAAAATCAGCACCGGCACTGACAACGCTCGTCCCCAAAACCAAAGTCCGGCCAGCACCAGCGTCACTCCACGGATAAAGTCCATCAGCACCATCATCCTTTTCTTGCTTCGCCGGTCGACGATCGGTCCCAAAAACGGCGTGATCAGCACCGAAACCGCCATGCTGATGGAACTCATAACGCTCATCATCATCGTCGATCCCGTCTGTTTGTAAACCCAGATCCCGGCCGCTATGCTGAACAGCACATCGCCAAAGCCGGAAAACAGGTTGCCCTGAAGCAAAAGCAGATAGCTGCGGTTGCGCAGCAGCGGCTTTTCGTTCTCCTGCCTTGGTTCCTCCCCCTGTCCTTCTTCCACTTTCTTTGCGGCTTCATCCGTCAATGCCTGCGGCATTTCTGCTTTCATTTCTTTCTTTCTCATCTTGATCACCCGGATTTACTATAACAAAAACAGGACCCGCAAGTCCTGCCTTTATCCATTGATCCAAATTTCGCGGATCAGCGCCGGTTTCCGCCGTTTTGTAATCCGCTCAAAATTTGCCAGTCCTTTGTAGCTGCCGCTCTGCTGCACCAGCGTCAGCAGTTCGTCATGGAGCAGCGGAATCAACTCCTGCGGACGGTAGACCGTGTCTTCAATCTCCGGCAGAATCTCTTTCAATATTCGCTGCTGCAGCAAGCCCGGCGCTTCCCCAGTCTGCTTCGCTTCATAATACCGGTAAACGGCCAGGGTTCCGGGCGTCGTCCAGCGGTCAAGATAGACCTGCGCCAGTTTCAAAATCCGCGCCGGATCCAGAGGACAGCGAAATAAATGCGGCAGATAGTACAACGCCAGATATGGCGCCTGGGCTAACGCCCGGTCGATCCGCTCCGTCCCCCTCTTTGCGCCGCCTTCGCACAGGCACAGCCCCAGCTCCATCCAGCCCTGACTTGTCAGCTCCTTGGGCAGCGCTGCCAGCGTTTGTTCGAATGATCCGCTCCTGCGGAATGCGTCGTCCTGATCAAATTGCTTCCAGATCCGAAAACGCATAACCTCTGTGAGGGTACGCACGGAATCCGATAATGGATACAAGCCGCTTAACACCTGATTGAAGCAATCCAGGGCTTCCGCCTTGCGGTTCAGCGCGGATAGGAAGGTGCCCTTGCGGTGCAGCCAGATCCCGTCGTGCGGCTCACACTGCTCCAGCCGTTCCAGTAAGGTTTCGGACAGTTTCCGATCCGTCCATTGATTGATGTTGATCTGCCAGAATAAGACGATCATCATGACATATAAATCCTCATCCAGCACTTGAGCCAGATCAAGGTACATGGAAATCTGATTTTTCAGCTTCGCATCAAATTCACGGTAGCGGATATACAACGGTTTGTGCGGCTGCGTATCCGGAAAGGCAAGATGTTCGATGATCAAGGACAGGCATAGCTGCAGCTCCATCGTGATCACCTGCGTTGTCAGCGGCAAGGCTTCGATATCCGTAAGCAGCTCACCGAGCGCTTTCTGATCGAACTGTTCGTAAGCCTGCTTCAGCCGCTGGATTCGTTCTTTACGCAAATCAACCTGTTCGGGTTGTTTTAACGGCGTTTCGCCCAGTTTTCGAAGCAGCAGCTCCAGCCGTTCTTCATCCTGAATTCCCTGGCCCTGTTCCAATTTATATAACGTCATCCGCGAACAAATCGCTTCTCCCGTCTCATCGAGGATAAATTGATCCTGCGTCCAGCCGCCGGCCGGATCTTCCATTAAGCGCTGACGGCGGTGAATGCCGATCAACACCCCGGCTACGCGTTTTGTTTCTTCCTGCATACACAGCCCTCCTCTGTCGGCTTCTTAAGGCTCTGACCAGCCACTTCGTTCATGCTACTCACCCAAAGCTTCCAGAATGGATTCCTTGATAAACGAATAGCGGCGCACATAGTCGTTGCGGATCGTGATCAGCCGGAGTTGATGCGCCTCGCAGATCTGGCGCTTTTTCTGATCCCGGCTGCGGACCTTGGCATCGTTGAAATGCTCCGTGCCGCCGACCTCCACCGCCAATAACGGCCGGTGGCTCAAGTCGTAGATCACAAAATCAAAATGAGCCTGATTTCCATACATAAACAACTTGCGATCTCCGGGATCCAATTCCAGAACGTCAGTGATCTTCACCTTCTGTTCGACTAAAATCTGGCCGAATACCGATTTGATGTGCAGCAGTGTTTTCAAAAACTCATCTTCCGCGGCGGTGTTGAAATACTTAAAGTTTTTGACCTTCGACTGAAACAGCTGACTTTCCCGGGCGCTGATTTGAGTTTGCCCCTGCTTTCCGACATATTGCATCAGTTCCAGCAGATCGTTGGTTTTCCCCTGGGAGAGGCGGGCGATCTGGGCCCGGTCGGCGATCATCGTGAAATGCTGCTGAGCGCGGGTGACGCCGACGTTGATCAGCTCCTGATTGTTTTTCACCCAGTCAAACGTGCCCTGCGTCGTCGATTCTGTCATCGCGCAGCTGAGAATCACCGTGTCCTTCTCGTCGCCCTGGAAGGTGTGGATTGTTCCAACCTTAACGAAATCGAGGTCCTGTTCAGACAGAACCCGCCGGATCATCTGTGCCTGACGGCGAAACGGCGTGATCACCGCGACATTCTTCTGGGGATGATCGCGAATCTGGCGGACGATCTCCGCGACTTCTTCCATCGCCACGTTTTTCTGCTTCTGCGCCGAGGAATGCACGTCGATCAGCGTCAGCGCATCCGGTGAAGCTGGCGGGCCGCACAGCACCAGCTCCCCACCGTAATATTTCTGATTGGAGAAGGCGATGATCGGATCTGCGCAGCGGTAATGATGTTTTAACAGAATAAATTTTGAGATCGTGTCGATTTTCAGCATCGTGCTGAGAATCGAGTTCATCTTATAATCATAAGCCTGGGGAATATCGTAATCCCAGACCAGCCGGGTATTGCGGGAAGCGGGCAGCGTGATGACCGGCTGCAGCTGGCTCGGATCGCCGACAAACAGTGCCCGGCGGCACCGGGCCATCGGCAATAAGGAAAGCGGATTGCTGCACTGCCCGGCTTCATCCATGATCATGAGATCAAAAATGGGTTCCGCGGTGGCCAGCTTGCTGCAGGACACATTGGTGGAAATCAGAAATGGAAAACAATCCAGCACCTGTTCCAACCCTTCACGCCTCTGAATCAGCGCCCGGAACTCAAGAAAACGGTCTTCCGGATTGTCAATCCGGACGATGGACCACAACGATTCATTGCGTTTGTTCAACAGGCGCTGCAGCACAGCCCGCGATTTCAGGTCGAGAAACCGCAGAACCTCGCGGGGATCCTGAACTGCCTGGATTTCATCTTCGCTCACGCCTTCCAGTGTCTGGCGCTGACGGCGCAGTCCGGCAAGCTGGCTTTCAATCGCCATCGCGGTCATCTGGGCGCTCGGTTCCTGCCGGCTGCTAAACCGCAGCTGGTTTAATACCCCTTCCAGCGATTCGATCTGTTCATCCAGCTCCAGCCGGGTTTCAATCTGATCCAGCAGCTGATTCATCTGCTTGCGGCTGCCGCCCAGTTTCTTCGTCAATACCTTCAGTTCTTCCCGTTCTTCCCGCGTCGGCGGACAGGCCTGAGCTTGATCTAAAAGCAGCTTGATCTGCACCAGCGCCTCCTCAATCCGCTGATTGGAGCCTAAGCGCAGGATTGGAAAGCGTATCCGCCGGTCTCCGCTTTGCAGGGAGTTCAGCTTGCGGTCCAGATTGTCGATCGCTTCGTTGTTATTGGAAACGACCAGGGCGGTCTGGTTATTGAGAAAGCAGGAAAGCAGCACGTTGACGATCGTCGCGCTTTTCCCGGTCCCCGGCGGTCCCTGGACATACACAACGTTTTGATTCATGGCGTTATAAATCGCCCGGAACTGATTGATGTTGACCTGCGACCCCAGCGTCAGAATCGGCGTCTTCCGCCGGCGGACTTTTTCCGGCATGCCAAAGAAGGCTTTCAGCGGAGCACAGAGCGTCTGATTCTGCATCTGGTTCTGAATTTCATTGTATTCTGTTTCAATGTTAATGTTCATCCGGCGCTTGAGTTCAAACAAATACGGCCGTTCATCCACAGTTTCGCCTCGTCCGCAGTTCACCGCAATCTGTTCGCTCATCATCGCAGCCTGAGTCGGATAGCGGTCGATGAATTCCCCGGCTGAGCAGTCGAGATAGCGCTGCAGTAAAAACCGCGGCTGCTCCTGGTCGTCGCTGACTTTGATGTTGAAGCCAAGATCCGGCGAGACGATCAGCCGGCGGTGAACCAGATCGAGCAAAAGATCGCGGTAAACGATTGGAATCATCCCATCCCGCCGCTGCAGGGCCAGTACGTTGATCGCCAGCTTCAGCCAGGCCGGAGCTTGTTTTCGCCGCTGCAGGCGCAGCTCGTTCTGCAGCCGGCGCACCATCTGATCAAATTGTTCCAGCCCCAGCGGCATCGCGTTCTTCTTTAAAATATCAGGATCCAGACCATCGACCAGCGTATAGCTGTGAACGGAGGTGTCCTGATCCAGCAGGTAGCATTGCCGGTAATAGCCGAGCACCCGCTCATTGATGCCGGTATATTCCAGAAAGTCAAAGTCATTGTAATGCGTGCGGATTTTATCCATCAGGGCTTCCTGCAGCGGAAAGATTGTACTTTCGATGACCCGCGCCGACAGAATTTTATCAAAATAGACCGTTCCGTCCAGAACGTCCATTGACTTCTCCGGGTTGAACATTTTCACTTTCATTTTTCGGCTCGGGACTTCGATGTCTTCGATCGCAATCCAAAAAAATGTCCGCTTCTGATCGCTCGTGTTGTCATACTCGATCTGCAGCCATTTTCCGCTCTGTATCGATTTTGAACACTCCAGGGCCTTGGAATTCATAGATTGACTTGCTCCTTAAGTTGATTATACCACAGCCGTTTTCAAATAGAAAAGCAGACCGTACAAAGGGTACCCCAGGGCAGTCCGCTTTTCAACATCCAGAATTGAAAGAGAATTATCAATAACTTCCATAAGCTTGAACGTGTTCCGTCCAAATCAAAGAACAGAACCGCCTGGATCCGCTTTGCACTCAGTACTTATTCCCACAGGCTTGAACGAACGCCACTTGTCCGTTCATCAGGAACGTTATGATTTCAGAGGCGTTCACGGAAATAGGGATGGACTCCATAATGTCCCGTAAGACCGATTCCGTAAATTGCGGCGGGTTGTACTCAATCTGATTTTGGATAAGAAATTCTCTGAAGGCGTCGATCAGCCGATCCTGGGATCGATCTAAATTTCTGGGGTATCCCATCGCGATTAAAGAAAGATTATTATCAAAGTTCGGCGCCATTCCCAGAACCTTACCGGTCGTCCGGGATCGTAAAATACCGTAATTCATCCCATGGCGATGGGGATTTCTAACGATTGCGTCCAGATACAAAAGATCTAAATATTGCCTGCCGCAGTCTGGATTCAGATTCTTCAACGTTTGATAATTCAATGTGTAATCATCCGTTTGATCACCGATCAGCGCGGCCGCCGGTTCAAAATTCATTTCCTGTTTCGTAAAATCCTCGGACATGATATAGTCTTCATTTAATCGGTAGACCGCCATGTCCATGCCTAAAAAGCGTCCGAGCTGCGCACAGAAGAATTCGCTGAAAAGTTGTTCAGGACTGCCTTGCTTGCTTAACCACCAGACTCCGTCAACAAGCTTCCAGCCTTTTTCAAAGTTGCCGATATTGGTCAACTCCGGAGTGTGCGAGGATCGCGGATCTAATCTTTGGGAAAACACCTCCAAATCTCCCGCTAAGGCAAGATCGGAATAGGTATCGGTTTTAAAGCGGATATCCTCATACGTCAAGGTGTCGGTGTCTAATTTGATCCAATAGTTATCCGTAATACACGCAGCTCTAACTGCCATGGTTGCGGATAACTCATCCTTCCTCTGCAGCTGAAGCGCTTTTTTAAGAAGACGGGAATGTACGCGATCCCCGTCAATCGCCCGACTTTGGATCCATGTCAATAGATCGCCGTTTCTACGGAAATAATAAGGAAGGCAATCGCTGCGGAGTATTTTAAGCTGATTCTTCTCGATGAGAGCGACCGGCAGATCTCCGCTCATCAGCAACCCATTGATTTGATTCATGAGCTGTCCTCCTTTTTGTTTATTCTATTTTAAGCGATCCCAAAAAGTTTGGCAATGCCTGCCTGCTTTTCTATCAATTCTGCGCTGATTCAACATTTTCTAAACGACTAAGCTTAAATCCAGAAAAGAGCTTCATGCTTCTTAAAGCATTTTAAGCAGAAAAATCAGCTTGTTCCATCGCTTCATATTTTCTTATAACTGCATCAATTTCATCAAGAGCCGCCTGGTGTTTCTCCGGATCTTCGATAAAACCGAGAAGAATTTCATCAAAGGTCTTATTTTCACTTTTCATTAAGAGTGAATTGAGTAAATTTTTAGAATACTGACCTTGGGTGATGGAAACCCAATACTTTGTTCCATCAATTTCTGCTTTCCTGATTAGCTCTTTTTCTTCCATTCTCATTAGAAAAACAGCGACTGAACTATCTTTCCAGTGGTTGGGATACGCTTCACGCACTCTTTTATAAATCTCATGACAAGCGATTTGATATTTGTTGTTCCAAAATAATTGAAGAATTAAGTTCTCAGAATTAGATGTTTTTTTCATACAGTTCCCCTTTCGCTACAATTATATTATTTTTTGTAGTTTTTGAAAGAGATTTTACTAAACAAAGCCTATTATTTCTGTTCTTGTCCTTCAGCTTGTAGATTCAACCTTTTTTGGTTATCATAAATTCTACGCCCAGTCATTACTCTTCAATTTTCTTTCACTCCGTTTTGACAGTACTCTATTTTACTGAGACGCCCGGCGAGGCTTCTTCGATTTCCGCTCCCGCAGCTGCCGCTGACGGATTGCAGACGTTTCCAATTCCGGCATGCGCCTGCACAGCGCTCTATGCGCTTTCATTGTGTCCCGGGTTTCAATAAAATAAGTTTCTCCGTTCAGAGTCCGGATTCGGATTCCATCCCGGGTATTCCACTCCGCCACCTCGCAGAACGGAATAGCCGTCACAGCCTGTGTTTTTTCCGGAAGCAGAACGATTTCTCCGGCTTCGATTCGGGCGCAGGTTTCATCCTGAATGCCGAAGACGACGATCAGCGCCGTAAGGGCAAAGATCAGACCGGGAATCATGAGCGCGGCATTCCCGGAAAGGATCATCACGAAGGCAAAGAAAGCACACAGTCCTGTCGAGGTTCTTGGCTTCGTTTTGATCCGGATACCGGCTGTCTCATTCGCAGTTAATTCTTTCATTTTTTCCTCCATTCCCGTGTTCTGCACGGCCATCATTCATGTCTGAAAGTAAGCCAATCGCCTACCCTTCATGCTTTATTCCTCTACATTTAATATTTTCCGCAGCGTATTCAAATTGGGCTCGCCGATCAGCAGGCTGCATTTATCCGGGTCGATCAGCATCGCCTGCAGACCCATTTCATAGTTCTGCAGATCCGGATAAGCAGCGGCCTGAATAAAGATGATATTCTGCACAAACCGCTGGTTCCAGGAAATCGCATTTTTCAGAATCAGGAAATGAATTTGATTCACTGCCGACGCTTCGATCACAGCGACCAGCGCCACCCGGTAGCCGCATTCACAGGTCAGCCGCTTATCCTGATCCGTCAGTAAACTGACCGGATGCCTGAATTCCGGCATCGGCGCCAAAAACCGCTTGGCGATGTAGCGGAAAACTTCATGCTTCGATTTTAGATCCAGATTCGTTATGAAGCATTCAGGACTGAGCTGATGATAAAACCAATAAGTGCCGCAGATCTGGGTAATCCGGTATTCCGTTTGCGGCTTCATCGTATTAACTGTACTGTACGACTGATAGTAAACCAGTTTTTCGTCCCGAGCCGCCAGCTTGCGGTCATTGATCAGGATGACGTCAAACTGATCGTAGATTTTTTCAATCTCATATAACTCGCAGGAAGCAATTTGTGCCAGGGAATCCTGATATCGTTTTTGAAGCTGTTCGGCATAACGCCGGGCTTCGCAGAGGCCGTATTTACTTGTGACCAAGACCCGCTGCTTCTTCCTCAGCCGGCCGCGGTCCAGCCCTTCCGCGATGCAGACGGTCAGAAAGACCATTTCCTTATCCGCAATTCTCGTATGAAGCTTATCTTCCAGCAGCCGGGAAAGCTTGCGGCTGTATTCAGCGGCGGTGATCAGCTTGCGCTTCACGCGGGTTACGCCCATATACTGCCGGCTGATGTCAAAATGACTGCGGACCTGAAAACCCCAGAAAAACAACGACAGATTTTCCATCAGAGCATCTGCGTCCTCAAGCCGGCCGCCGTCATAAAAATCTTCTAAAATGACGTTGGCCGCCAGCTTGCAGAGCGCATAGGCTTCATTGTCCATTTCCTGAATCATCAGGTTTCTGCGGCTGCCGAAGGAAATTAAGATCATCGCCAGGAAATAACTGTCGTCGCGCAGAAATTCGTAATGATACCGGCGGTCCAGCAGGGCAACGATCGCCTCCGCCGCGCTGAATTCCACGTCGTAGCTCTCCAGCATCCGCTTTTCTTCCTCTGTAAACGACACGCATTTGTTAAACTGATTGCGCCGGTAGGAAATCCAGAGCGACTTTGACATGTATTGAAACAGCAGCGACGGGACGCTCAGCGTTTCGCTCTGTTTGAAAAAACTTTCCAGCGCTTCATACACGTTTTCCTCAAATTCAGGATTGGTGATCTGGCCGCGGATGTTGTCCGGGATTCCCTTGTATTCCGGATTGACATAGATTGTTTTTAAAGCCGCGATGCGGATTGCGATCTCATTGCCGTTGACCTTTAATTTCCCGTTGGCGAAGTTCATCGTGTAGTGACTTTTGAGCGAGGTGCCGTTGGATTTTTTGATCAGCGAGCGGATTGTTGATTCACTGAAATACAGCATCTGCGACAGCTTATAAAGCGTGACATCCTTCATCAGCATTGCCAGAAGACGGATTTCACGCTCGCGGAAATGGATCAGCTCCCGCTCCATCGTGTTGACGTCATAATCCAGATCCTTCATAAACTGCCTGAACTGGCACACATCCTTGACCCACACCTTGTAGCCCTTCGTATGCGTGCTGACCAGTTCAAAAAAATCATCCAGTTCCTCGGAAAACAGAACCTGATTGATCCGTTTGATATCATCGCGGATCGTTCGCTCGCTCACTCCGGTGACAGCCGCCAGCTGCTTGCCTAAAATATAGGTATCGCTGATGGACAGATAATGCAGGATATTCTTTTCGCGGGAAGTAAAATGATAGACCATGGATTTCCTCCTGTTCTGCAAAGAATCCTCATCAAAGGCAAAACGCTTTCAACGAGGATTCTTTCACTGACTTAATTATTAAATAAATGCTGGATAATCAGGGCGACAAATTCTTCCGCCTTGCCTTTCGGCAGCTGCGTTGAGATTCCATCATGGCCGCCGCCAAATTCGCTGGCTTCGACGACATAGCCGTTCTGGCCGTTCGCATAGCCCCAGACAAAGCACACTTTAGCCTGGGAGCTCTTTTTGATCTGGCGGCCGAAGGCAGAAACCAGTTCGCATGGCAGCACGACAATTTCTAAGTCCTGCATCCGCAGAATCGTCGCTTCCAAATCCATTTTAACATGACCGGCTTTGATTTTCCGCTGGAAACCATTGATTTCCGAGATCAGCCACTTCCGCTCATCGTAAGCGGCCGCCTGTTCCAGCTTAGCCTGGGAATCAGCCAGGCGGGCTTTCAGGACGTCGATGTCCGGGTCGTATTCGATTGGAAAAACGAAAGTTTTTGACTGCGGATGGGCAAGGGTCAGGTCCAGCTTTGTATCAAACTGGGAAATCTGCCGGGCGATGCCCGAACTGACCCGCTTCAGCTCATTGAAGTCATTGTTCTGGCGGTACAGCCGGTTGGACATATCGCCGGCATTGCCGTTGCAGACAAGCGGCGTGACGTTCAGATATGGAATCAGCTCGCGCCGGACGGCCGCCAGCAGATCGCCTGAAATCTGGTATTCTTCCGGAGAAAGCACGGTGGAATGACAGGACATGTTCACCAAGGCCGCGATTGTGGCGTCGGTCTCATCCTTAAATTCGATCACAACGATCGAGGTATCGCCGTATTTGTCCTTCGCGTTGCGGTTGCCGTAATATCCCTGCGATTCGCCCTTCGTGCACTGCACGCGCACCGCTTCGTGAAATTCCTTATTCATCGTTTCCTGCGCGCCGTCGATCAGCTTCTTTAGAACCTCCTTGCGCCACCCGTCGTCATGCGGCATTTCCGGATTGCGCGTCAGCAGCAGCGGAGCGGAATGGCTGTGGTCCGCGCTGAGGATGATGTGATCGTAAGGAATGCGCAAAGTTTCGACGATGTGATACTTGAACAGATGGACAAAATCACAGTCAAAATTAGAAATATCCGCCTCGATCCATAAAAACGGCTTCCCGTCGATCTGCAGTCCCAGCATAATCGCTTCAATTTCATCATGAACGCCCTTGAACTTCTCCGTCCGCATGGCGTGTCCGGCAATGTATGTCGGATGATCGGGCGTGATGTTCACGCTTGTCGTAGTCGTAACTTTTACCATAAAATCCTCCTATTCGTCGCCGTCCTGAAATTCGACGGTCACTTCCCGCATGAATGCGATCGAATCGCGGCAGCTTTTTACTTTTTCGGATATGAGTTCCGGGATGACCGACTGAGGCTCCATCGTGATCATCTCCAGAAGCAAGGGCAGGTTCAGTCCCGTGACAATATGCACGTTCGTTCGGTTCTGCAGCTTCAGCATGATCTTCTGGTTGACGCTTCCCCATAAAATGTCCGTGAGCATCACGACGACATCTTCCTCGTGAATATCCTGAATCCAGGCATCCAGCTGCACTTCCACATCCGATTCGGGGTTTTCCTCATAAAAGGGAAAGATCTGAATGAAGCTGACGTCCCGGGTAAACAGCTTTGCGGTTTCCCGCATGCCTCGGCATAAGCTGCCATGACTGGCCAACGCTATTTTAAACATGGCTTTCTCCTTTGATTAACAGTTGTTCCAATACGGTATCAACATGACCCGCGCAGTAAGCCGCGGCTGAGCGCAGCGGATCGTCATTTCTGCCGATATAATAGCTGTGATCAAACAGCTGCAGCATCTCGATATCATTTTCATCATCCCCGGCGCAGGCAATCTGATCCGCACTGATGCCAAGACTGTGCGCCAGCCTGAGAATTTCAGATGCCTTAGAGCGTCCCTGAGCCAGAACCTCCGCCTGTTTGTCTCCGGTTTTGACCAAACGATAGCCGGGGAAATGAATTTGGAATTCTGACTTGATTCCAGGATACAGCTCCCAGCGGTCCAGGTGCAGGCAGATCCGGCTGATCTGCATCGTTGTTGCTTTTCGAATGTCACTGATCAGGAAATCGGCAACCCCATTCAAATCACAGATCCGATCGGTGCGCCGCCATTTTTTCAGCAGCGCCTCCCGGCTTTCCGAGCTGCTTCCGCAGGCTATGCCATGATCCGAGTACAGCGTCATTTCCAGACCGGGGTTGTTCTGCGCAAAGACGTAGACCGCTTGGATCATGTCCAAGCTGAACGCCGCGGCTTCTTTCTGGCGGCCGTGGCTGACATTACCGGAATAGCCGATGACTGCGTCGAATTGAAATTTCCGGATTCGTTTTTGAATAAAGGACGGATGCCGCCCAGTCGCAACGATCAGCCGCAGGCCCCGGCAGCGCAGCTGTTCCAGCAAAGCCGCGGTCTGATCGTTTAAATCTACATTCGGCACATCCTTGGGAACCAGCGTGCCGTCAAAATCCAGCGCTGCCAGACGAATCCCGGACAGACCGCCAGTTTCGCCGATCCGCCGGGAATCCGGCTTAGGCAATGATGCCAAAGTAGGAAAGCAGAATCGTCACGACGATCAGAATCCAGACCATCTTAACCGTATTCATGCCCTTGATTTTTGTTAAGCCGAAATAGGTCATCGCAGTGACCAAACACGGCAGCAGCGCCGGCAGAATGCCGTCCAGAATCGACTGAATCGTCTGCGTCGCATCGCCGACAGTGATCGCCAGCGGTGTCGTGACCTTGACCAGCGAAGGAATCAGAGCGCCGATGACGATGACGCCCAGCACAGAAACCGCGTCGCGGATGTTGTTGAGCTGATCCTTGCGCGAGGTAATCAATTCCGCGCCGCCGTAATAGCCGACTTCGATCATCTTCTGACGAACCCAGGTAATCAGCGGTGTAAAGATCGCGATCATGATGATGCTGGTAATCCAGTTGCCCTCAATCGCTGCATAGGCAGTCATCGCCCCCATGACGACCTTCGGTATCGTGTTGAACAGCGCGTCGCCGATGCCGGAGAACGGACCCATCAGCGACGTCTTTAACGAAGCCGCCAGCTGCAGGGACGAGGGATCGCGGTCCTGCTCGATCGCCAGCGCCGCTGCGGTGATCGCCGCTCCGAAATAGGTTTGGCAGTTGAAGAATTTCAAGTTGTTCTGGAACTTTTTCTGCATCAGCTCCGGATCGTCAGCGAACCATTTTTCAAAGAATGGCCCCATCGAATAGACGCAGGCAATTCCCTGCATCGCTTCGTAGCTCTGACTGGCCTGGGCAGTAATGGCATAGCGCAGCGAGAATTTCCGCAGTTCTTTTTTAGTCAGCTTTTCATTCTTTTCACTCGTCTCCGATACCTCCTGCATCCACGTTCAGATAAGCGTTGGCTGCCGCTTTGGACTCTTTTTCCATGCGTTTAAACAGGACGATTGCAATGACCGCGCCGACCAGAGTAATCGCCAGGATCGACTGGCCGAAAAAGACATACAGCACAAAGCCGAGAAGCAGATAATGGAAGTTTTCCTTCACCGGCATGTACAGCATCAGTAAGGCCATGCCCAGCGCCGGAAGTACGCCGGAAACCGTGCCCAATGCGCTGGTCAGCCAGACCGGCATATAATTGATAATCAGCTGAACAATCGGCTCACCGAACAGTAAGAAGATGATGACCGGCAGCGTCTGGCCTAAAGCGGCGCGGCCGAAGCCGTATTCGCCAATGAGAATATCGCGGTATAATTTCTTGTATTCGCGTTTCTCGACATGTTTTTCAGCACGGTGATACCAATAGGAATTAACTGTTTTGGCAATGACGTCCAGCTGAATGCCCAGCGTGGCGACCGGAACGCCGACCGCCATCGCCAGCTCCAGCGGAGCATCGGTGCCGGAAGCGATCGCAAAGGGAACAGAGATCCACAGGGCAATGTTGAAATTAGGAATCGACGCGCCGCCATAGGCCGCCAAGCCCATGGACATCAGCTGGAAGGTACCGCCGATCAGCAGCCCGGTTTTGACATCTCCCATAATGAAGCCGGCGATCAGGCCGCGGAATACCTGCTGGCCGCCGAATTTTGCGACTAACTGGACATTCTGCCCCAGCGTTCCGATGATATGGCAGGCAAGAATCAGCAGTATGATCTGTATCGGATTAAACATTCTTTCTCTCTCCTCTCCTCATGATTTACGTTTATCTTTCATCACCTGATAGAAATCAGCAATCGCGTCGTCCGCCGGCTGCAGCTTGGCTTCCAGCCTGACCCCTTTTTCATGCAGCTGTTCCAGGGCGGCGGCTTCCTCATCATTCACGGTGATGTAGCGGCTGATCACGACCGAATCTGCGGTCTTGTCGATGTTGCCGAGATTTCCCAGCGTCAGCGATGGAACGGGTATCCCGTTTTCCACCAGGGTTAAGAAGGTTTTGGGACTTTTGGCGACGATCATGACGGCTTGATTTTGATAGCGGTCAGCTTTGAGATTTTCAACGGCTTTTTCGTGAGTTAATACGGACAGGAATACGCCATTGGGTGTGGCCATGCGCAACGCATTTTTCAGCATCGGATTGTTTGCGCTTTCGTCGTCAATGCACAGAACGCGCTCCACATGGAGTTTCGGGACCCACATTGTCGCGACGCAGCCATGCACTAAGCGGTCGTCAACACGGCAGTTCAGAATATTCATTGAAATTCTCCTTTCTGCGCCTATTCTAGCATCCGAGTTGTCAAAAAAATCATTCCCAGATTCCGCTCAAAGCGGAAATACTTTACATCCTTTTTGTCGAAGACAAGAAGGATTCATAGCTTGTTTAGGTTGATCGTAAAATGAATTTAGGTATTTTTATCATATCTTGCATGAAATCCCAAACCTGCCGGACATAAAATATTCAACACCTTATATCGGTTAATCGCTCAATCAGAAAGTCATTAAATCATTGAGAAAAAGTGTTCTACGAACACTCTGAAAAACCAATCAAGAGGGGGTTGACTACATTATCCATTATGTAGGCCGACCTGTCATTGCTCAAAGTCGGATTGAAAACTATGATTATGATCTTAATTTCGTTTGATGGCATTATATTGATCATCAAACGAAAGAACAGGTCGATATCTTTGACTCCATCGTAGATTTCATGAAGAAATTGATGATCCATATTCCCGATGAGAACTTCAAAATGGTTCGCTATTTAGGCGCTTATACTTCACGAAAGAAAAAACTCAGCGCCTGTATTCGAAAGATGTAAAGTAAACCTCGGAAGCAGATTCACAAGAAACTAACCTCCTATCATGAATTCCGTAAAGAGTCCACCGGGATATTGATTCTTTACTCTGTCCCTGCAGTCATGTTATGGAATTTGTAGAATTCCTCTGCCCGTCTGGATTGGAGATGAAAATCAATGAAACGTGGAAATTTGTTGACTGGCACAACGGAATTGATCCCCTTCAAGTGTACTCAGTGCGACTTCTTTGATCCGATGGAAATCGACATCGCGGAAGAAGTTTGCGACTTGGTTACCGTAAACGGTATTCTATGTTTTTCTGCTTATTGTATCCGTTGTGATTCTCTGATGCTTCCTGGGGATGTCCTAAAGAAAGTTTCTAAAACAGAGTATTCCTACTTCTCTTTCTTTTCAGTGTGTACCTTAAAAATGAATCCCATCACTTTAAAATTCTTTAGCGCAACATAACTTTGAAGAGTTTTTATTTTCCTTACTCCTTTACGTGCACTTTCCTAATAGATAAAAAAGATTTCTCAGTTTCGACTAAGAAATCCTGTTTATTTTATTTCTGCAGCGCCAGTGCTTTCACTAATCCAAACCATTCCCGCACGGTATACATCGGAATCAACGATACCGGAGTTTGCGAATTTACAGCGCTGATTTGTTCGATTCCCAACTGTTTTGCCAGAATCGAAGCACGCAGCTGATGGAAACTGTCCGTGACGATCACAACATTTTCGCTCAGGTTGTTTTGACGCAGCAGCTTTAAAGAATATTTCAGATTTTCACCCGTGTTGCGGGCTTGGTTTTCTTCCAAAATTCGATTCATCTCCAGCCCGTTTTCCACAAGCCAGTTCTTCATCACTGTGCTTTCCGCATAATCCTCCCCCTTGCCCTGACCTCCGGTCACAATGATCATGCAATCCGGATTTTCATTGGCATAATCCAGCGCAGCCTGAAGCCGCCGTTTCAGAATTAAGCTCGGCTGATCCCCATTGATCTTCGCCCCCAACACGATCACTGTGGACCCCTGATCTTTAAGAGCAGCGACATGCATGTTGGCCGCATTTACCATTAAGCCGATCAAAATCAAAGCCAGTATGCCGCTGATCATCCAGATACCGTTCATCCATCGCTTTCCCTGTTTCCCCAGCTTTTCATGGATTAAGCCCTCGCCGATCAGCACCACTGCTAACGTCAGAAAAAAGGCGTTGCCGAATTGCAGGGAAACCGTAACCATTGTCAGACAGGCATAGATGAAACAAATCAATCCTGAAATCACCATAACTGTTTTTCTTTTCATCATCGCCGCCTGCCTTTCTGACGTTAGAATAACATATTTTATGATGAATATCCGGAATGTCAGAAAACCTTAAGTTCACCGTAAGAGTCCGCGATGTTTCGTTATCAATTCGTATGGATCTTACTTCAATTTTTTACTTTATTTTTCCGCTTTGTCAGAAAAGCAGCTTTTTATCAACAAAAGAAACCCCGGATAAGGTTATAGAACAAATCGAATTCTGTTCCTCTTTTTCCCAACAAAAAACCGGCGATACGCCGGCTTTCCTTCTCCTATTCGCGATTTTTCAATTCTTCCAGCAGTTCCGTCTTGATGACGTTGAAGGCTTCCTCATCAGAAGTCAGCGGCACGCAGATGCCGAAGATATTCGCCAGTTCCAGTTCGGTCTTCGCTTTATTCATTCGCAGATTGATGCCCGATTCGTCCGCATGATACCGCTGACGGATCTGCTTCTCCAATTCGTCCAGACTTGGCGGAACCAGGAAAAAAGCTTTGTTGTCCGGATGTTTAATGCGGATCTGGCCTACGCCCTGCGCCTCAATGGAAATCAGAACATTCTTCCCCATCGCCGTCAAAAACTCTACGTGCTCCGCCGGAGTTCCATAGTAATATCCGTTGAATTCAGTATATTCCAGCATCCTATGATCCCGCACGGCATTCGCAAAGTCCTTATGATTAACAAAGTAATAATCCCAGCCATCTTTCTCCGTTTCCTTCTTTGGCCGTGTGGTCAGAGAAATGATATCCATCAAGCCCAATTCCGGATCATCCAGCAGCTTCTGACGCACCTGATCTTTGCCGATACTGCTGACACCGCTCAAAATAACGACTAATCCTTTTGCCATAAATTCGCCCCTCCCTCAGATTTCATAATGTAGTTATACCGCAAAACGAAGGCAATGACAAACATTTTCTTTTTGATTGTAAAATTTTCATCATAAAATGTTGCATTTACAAACATAACTCTCCATGAAATCTGTTCTTCTGAATCTATTATAGCAAGAAAGCGCGTTTCACTGCACAAAGATAGTCCTCTAAAGGAAGAAATTCGATGTAAATCCAAATTCTTCCGTTTAAACACAATCTTAATTATTTAATTTACTTAGAATCCAATCATCACCCCGCAGCAGCGCTTCCAACAATCGTGCAAAGCCGTCCTGATCATGCGGAGGCGCGATGACATCGGCAATCTGCTTCAACGCATCCGCACCGTTTTCCATAGCCACTTTCATTCCGCTGGCTTCCAGCAATTCCAGATCATTCAGGCCGTCGCCGACCCCCAGAATTTCTGCTTTCTTCAGCTGGTATCGCGCAGCCACGGCTTCAACGCCCAGACCTTTATGCACATTCAGCGGGACAACTTCCAGATAATACGGCCGGCTCCGGACAAACTTCGCCTTTGTTTTCAATCTTTCAGGAAGAACAAGCGAATCCAACGTTTCCGGCTTGTCAGCGATCATGATTTTGCAGATATCTGACCGTTTCAACAAAGCTTCAAACTTCGCGACTTCCAGCGGCATATTCGTAATAAAGCTGTCCCGCACCGTGTAATGTTTCACCGGATTCAATCCCGTCACAATCGAAGACGGAGATTCCAGGTGAAAATTCACGTTCACCCTGCGCAGCTCGGCAACAATTTCCCGCAGTGTTTCCGGCTCAAAAAAGGCTGCCCGCAATACCGTGCCCGTACCATTTTCATACAGTACGCCGCCGTTGAAACCAACGCTGCAGTACGCTCTTTGGTTCAATCCCAAAGCTTCAAGATAATCCCGCATCCCCGGAAATGGCCGGCCGGAACAAAGTACAATTTGAATTCCCTGCGCCCTTGCTTTGCCTGCCACTTCCAGGGTCCGCGACGTCAGCTTCATTTCGGCGTCAGTTAACGTTTGATCAATATCAGTGATGATGCATTTAATCATTGCTTAAATCTTCACCGTTGCTTGCAATCACTTTTTTATACCAGTCAAAGCTCTTTTTCTTATACCGCCGGTTGGTGCCCTGACCGGCGTCGTTGCGGTCAACATAGATAAATCCATAACGCTTGGACATCTGGCCTGTACCGTTGGAAACCAGATCAATCGGTCCCCAATAAGTATAACCGAACAATTCAACGCCGTTGCGGATCGCTTCTTTCATCGCATTGAAGTGATCGGTTAAAAACTCAATCCGGTAATCATCCTCAACCGTTCCCTCAACCAGTTCTTCCTTCAGCCCCAGGCCATTCTCTGCGATGAAAATCGGAACCTGATACCGGTCATACAAATCGGTTAACGCCAGGTATAAACCATCCGGATCAATCGACCAGCCGGAAGGCGTCAGCTTCAGATATGGATTGGTCTGCCCGGTCGAAACAATATCCTGACGGCCGATCTGCTGCTGATCCCCTTCGACGAGCGCGTCCGATTTATTAGTGTCCTTCTGCACGGATTCAATATAATCCTTACCCGCGATCCGGGACCGGTAATAGGTAAACGATAAGAAATCGACAGGATTTTCTTTAATGATCCGCATATCATCTTCTTCATATTCGATCTCGATGTGATGTTCTTCTAAATACTGCCAGATATAGGATGGATATTCCCCACGCACCTGCACATCAGGATAGAAATACGATTTCTGCTTGCATTTGGAAACCACGACGGAATCCTTCGGATCACAGGTGATCGGATACATCGTCTTATATTCGATGACAGAGCCAACTTGAGCGGCCGGGTCGGTTTCATGAATATATTTTGTCGCCAGCGATGACGCGACAAACTGATGATGGGAAGCCTGGAAACATTTCTGCTCGAGATTTTCACTGTCGGCGCGGATACCGGCGGTCATCCACATCATCGGATAATTGACATTATTCCCGATCTCATTGAACGTCAGCCAGTAGCTGACCTTGCCGCGGTAGCGATCGACGATTGTCCTGACGAATTTCATATAGAATCCGATCCACTTCCGGTTATCCCATCCGCCATATTTTTTCACCAGCGCCAGCGGCATTTCATAATGGGAAATCGTGATCATGATCTTCATGCCCTTGGCGATCAGCTCATCAAACATCGCGTCATAAAATTGCAGGCCGGCTTCATTGGGCGTTTCTTCCTCGCCGGTTGGATAAATCCGCGTCCAGGCAATCGAAGTGCGGTAGACGTTCCAGCCCATTTCCGCAAACAGCGCGATATCCTCTTTATAATGATGGTAGAAATCAATGGCCTCATGCGTGGGGTAGAATGGCTGATCCTCCTGTGGTCCGCCGAAGATGCCGTGCGGCTGGACGTCTGCGACGGAAGGCAGTTTGCCATCCGCCAAATAAGCTCCCTCATATTGATTGGCCGCCGTGGCTCCGCCCCACAGGAATCCCTTGGGGAAACCCTTTGGCGCTTGAATCTCTTTTGTATTTTTCATCTTATTTGTCCTTTCCTTCCTTTATTTGATAGGTCGCAATCCGACTTTGCCCTTTTTTGACAAAACCGCTGCGCTGTATATCGAGCTGAAAAGCATCGGCGTTGGGAAACAACGTCATCGTTGTCATGTCCATGCCTTTCTGATTCATGAGATAGGAATCGAAGCGGATCATTTTATCGCCGCGCTTTACTGAATCCCCTTCCTGAACATAAGCTTTAAAGCCCTTTCCCTGTAAGCTCACCGTATCAATTCCGATGTGCACGAGAATTTCCAACCCATCAGGATTAACTAAGCCGAACGCATGCAGGGTCGGATACAGCATCGTGATTTTCCCGTCACAGGGGGCAGCGACAATTTCACCTTCCGGCTGGACCGCCGCTCCATCGCCCAGCATTTTCTGCGCAAACACTTCATCCCGAACCTCGCTCAGCGGGAGTAAGCGGCCGCTGATGACCGCGGTGATCTCGGTTTGCGGACAGCTTGAAGCTTGTCTTTTGAAAAGATTCAGCATCGGCGTCAGTCGTTCACCGTTTTCCCGTTATACAGCACAAAGGTGGCCAGGAAAGAAACGAAGAACGCCGCGATCACACCCGCTACAATCGCCGTGATCGTATTCTCGAAAATGACAACGCCCAGAATACTGGAATACCCCATGGAAAAAGCTTTCGCCCCCATAAATCCGGCAACTGCCCCGCCGACCAGACCGCCGGCCACGACGCCGAAGATCGGTGTTCTTAAACGCAGATTGATGCCATAGAGCGCAGGCTCGGAAACTCCGGAAATAATCGCGCCGATCGCCGCGGACAGCGCGCTGGATTTCAAATCTTTATCTTTCGTTTTCAGCATGACTGCCAGACAGGAACCGCCTTCTGCGATGTTGTGCAGAATCCAGCCTGGACGGAAAACATTATCGTAGCCGACCGACGTGAATAATTCGGTCATCGGCGCGACCATCAGCATGTTGACGCCCATCATGACTAAGAATGGATGAATCGCCGCAATGATGCCCGGCGCAAAGCCTCCGACATGGGCCTGCAGCCAGACAATGCCGGTCACAATCCAGGTGCCCACGACAACGCCGGCCGGTCCCAGAATTAAAATCGTCACCGGATAGCCGACCAGGAATACGCACAGCGGGGCAAAGACGGACCGCAGCATCCCGGGAATCACACGATAGAAGAATTTCTCCAGATACGCTAACAGAATCGCTGAGAAAATCGCCGGCAGCAGCGAACTGGAATAGCTGACCAGCTTCACCGGCAGACCCAGCATCGTGACCGGATCCCCCGCTGCGACCATCACCGCAAAATCAGGATAAAGCAATGCGGCCGCCACGGTGATCGCAAACGCCGGATTGGATTTCAGGACGCGGGAGGCGCCGTAAGCAACCAGAATCGGCATGAAATAGAATGGCGCCTGCGACATGAAGTTAAACAACATATACGTTGTGCTGGACGTTATTGCCGGATAAAAATAGGAAGCCAATGACAGAATGACCCGCAGCATGCCCGCTCCGAATAAGACGGTAATAAACGGTGTCAAGGACGCGGACATGAACTGAATCGCCTTCATGAAATAATCTTTTATTGTTTTCTTTTTTCCATTCAGCGCCAGATCTTCCGTATGGTTTTCCGCTACGACATCGCCGGTTTCGACTTCGTAATTCTTAACGATTTCGTCAAACACCGGAAACAGATTTTCCCCCAGAATTACCTGATACTGACCCGAGCCATAAACCACGCCCAAGACGCCGGTCAGCTGTTTGATTTCAGCATCCTTCGCCATTGAGCGGTCCTTGAGTACAAACCGCAGCCGTGTAACGCAATGTGATACTGTATGAACGTTGCCGGAACCGCCGACGTTTTCCATAATCGCCGCGGCTAATGCAGAATAATCAATTTTAGCCATAAGTTTCTCCCTTCGCTATTACGCTTTATGACTTCCGCCCGGCTGATCCCACAGCCGGACGACATGAATCATCAGATATAACCGGTCTTCATCGGTTAGCGAGTAATCATAGTGTTCCAGAACATAGTTGGAAATCAGATCGACACAGCGGCTAGCCTGCTCATAGCCGGTAGAAAACTGGGATAACATGGATCCCAGCGATCCTTCGCTGCGCCGGACTTGTTCAAAAAGGATGCTTCGCATAAAGAATTTCAGATGGATAATGAAGCGGGAAACCGCCATGGAATCTTCATCCAGTGTCAGATCCAATGTTTGCTCCACAAGCTTGATGATTTCGCTGACACCCTGCATAATCCGCAGCGCATCATGGTTCGGTCTTTTTTCCGCGGCGGTAATTAGATGGAAGGCAATCGACGTGGATTCTTCCCGTTTCAGCTGGATATGCAGCGTTTCGTTGATCAGGCGAACCGCTTTTTTACCCACCTCATATTCATCTTTATAAAACCGCTTCACTTCCTCGTTGACCAGCGCCGGCATATCAAAGCCGGCTTTGTACTGATTGACGCTGAATTGAATATGGTCCGCCAAGGCTACGACCAGATTCACATTAAACGTCATTTTGAGATCTTCCTGCGCGATGTCAATAATTCTCTGCGTCAGCTCGATGATCTCAAAGGGTACCTGTTCAAACAAAGAAAGCAGCTGCGGACGGGCAGATCCATCAACCAGCACATACGTCTTCATTACTTCGCGGCTGTTAATACCGTCATACTTTTGTTTGCGGAATCCCAGCCCTTTGCCAATCGCGACGACTTCGTGGCCTTTGAAGTCCTCGGCGATGACAATGTTGTTGTTTATGATTCGTTTGACCCGCAGTGTGTCTTTCAGCATAAGTCCAAACGAGTCCTGTCCTGCGTCATCTTTTCCTCTTGCCTCCTTCCCAGAGAAGAACAAAAAAAGGCAAACTCCAAATTGGGTTGTCCTCTCAACAGCCCATTGGAATTTGCCTTAATCTTAAGATCAAGTAACAAGTCCGATTTCTATTTTTGTTCCTGACTGTATTATAATGAAAGCGATTGCAGATTGTCAATAGCGATTTCATATTTCATGATTTTTCAATTTTATCGTTTCCCTTCCCTCGATTAACGCAGGATTCCCGCTTCTTCCATTGCCAACTGACCGATGTTTCAATAAAAACGAGACAGCGTGAAATTGTCAGCGAACTCAGGCCGCGATGGCCGAATTGTCAGTCTGTGCCTGACTTTGCATGAATTCCATAAATAGCTGCTGGGCCAGCGTGATTTCCTGGGTCTTCCGCGTGATAGCGTAAATTCCCCAATCATCCGTTTCGCCAAGATTCAGCGGCAGCACCTTGACCTTGGATGGGGAAGGGTGTGTGTCTTTGCGGTAGTCTGGAAACGCAAAGCTGACCGACCGGTTCTCCAGCACGAGGTTGCGTGAGATATTCACATCCGCAGTGATAATAGAAAAGGTTGGTAAAAAACCATTTTCGTGACACTTCTGCACATAATAGCGATGCAGGTCATACTTCTCTCCAAAGCCGACCATCGGCACATCCTTTAAATCCTGAAATGTCAGCGATGTTTTTTTCGCCAGCGGATGATCGACGTGCATGCACACATGCAGATCACTCTTTTTGATCAGACAGTAACGGAACCCCTGAATGTAGGCCGGCGTGGTTCCGATCAAGCCCAGATCCGCTTCGCCTTCCGTCACATGATGCAGTATCGCTTCATTATCTTCTTCCTTCGTCGATAATAAAATGGAAGAATGAGCGGTGGAAAAACGGGCGAAAATCTCAGCTGATAAATTCAGAACAATGCCGGCGCCCATGACGATTTTGAGTTCGTTTTTCTTATCTTCAGCTTGCTTCATCATCGCTGCTTCAAACTGACTAAACGAACGGACAATTTTCGCCGCCTCCTTCTGAAAAACCTGTCCTAACGGCGTCAAGGCCAGCGTATTCTTCCGATTGATCAGAAGCGACGACTGCAGCTCCGTTTCCAACTGCCGCACCGCCTGCGCAACCGCCTGCCGGCTGATATATAATTCCTCTGCCGCCTTGGTATAATTCAAGGTCCGGCTGACGGTCAGAAAATAACGCAGATGCTGAATATCCATCTGAATTCCCCCTGTCTTCTCCTTATAATTGATTTGACTTTTTTTGCACAAAGCAAGTTTCCCTTGCGCAGCCGCAAAAAAAGAATGCTTTTTTCCTAATCCGAAACCG
Organism: Holdemania sp.; assembly: GCF_986127675.1. Lineage (NCBI taxonomy): Bacteria > Bacillati > Bacillota > Erysipelotrichia > Erysipelotrichales > Erysipelotrichaceae > Holdemania > Holdemania sp. Next base: position 103,283 of record NZ_CFQZWI010000001.1, read on the forward strand.
CCTACAATATCAATTAAAGAGCATTGTGCATTTCTTGTCAATCTTATAAAAGCACAGTTCGGCTCGAAAACTCAAGGAGGAAGGAAATGAAAAACACTGACAAACTCGCGCAGGGAATCTCCCGGCGGGACTTCATCAAAGGTGCGGCAGCGGGGGCTGTCGGCTTGGCGGCTGCCGGTATGCTGGGCGGCTGTGCTTCAGACAACGATGCGAAAACCCCGGAGGCTTCATCAGCGCCGGCCAACAACGACGTCTTAACTGCCGATACGATGGCGCAGAAAAAATGGTCGTTTGAAATTGCGCCGGATCCAATCCCGGATTCTGAAATCAAAGAAACGATCGAGCATGACATCATCGTCATCGGTTCCGGTATGGCTGGCTTATGCACGATGTGCTCGGCAATGGAACAGGGCGCCGATGTCCTGATGTTCTCCGCCGGCTCCCAGCCGTATTCCCGCGGTGGTTCCAATCATGCGGTGGGTTCCAAGTATCAGAAGGCCAAAGGTATTGATTATTCGCCGGAAATTGCCCGGGAAATCGTAAAAACGGAACAAACCTCCGGCACTTATTTCATGGATAAAAAGAAATGGGAACGGTGGATCAACAACAGCGCGGAATCCGTCGACTGGATGATCGACAAAATGGAAGCGAAGGGATTGCACGTCTGCCTGGAACCCGGCTATTATGATCCGGATGGAGTCTTGACCGTACCCAGCGCTTCGCACAATTTCTGGAATGAGGAACAGCCGTTCGGCGCTCTGTTCGGCGCGCCGCTGCAGGCTCAGGCCTATGCCAGCCACATTGCGGACATGGGTGGAGAAATTCATTATAAGACCGTCGCAAAATATCTGATCCGGGAAAATAACAACACCGGACGCGTTTCCGCCGTCGTCGCGCAGAAGGAAGACGGAAGCTATGTTAAATATGTCGGCCGCAAGGCGATCGTGCTGGCTACCGGCGACTTCTCCCGAAACAAAGATATGATGGCCAAGTATTCGCCATGGGCTTACGAAATCTTTAAAGATACTTTATCGGATGAGATCGACTATGACGCCGGTCTGGTCTATAACGGATTAATGCCGGGCGATGGTCAGAAAATGGGGCTGTGGGTCGGCGCTGCCTGGCAGAAAACCTACCCTTGTGCTCCGATGATCAACGGCGGCGTGCCGGGTCCTTCCCATGCGGTTATCTCGAATTTCTGGGGCTTGAATCTGGATATCCGCGGTCAGCGATTCCAGAACGAAGTCACCAACTTCGCTTACGGCGCGATGTCGGTACTCCAGCTGCCGCAGCGCACCGCTTTCGGCGTCTGGGATGTCAATTATGCCTATACCCAGGATCAGTGGGAACCGTTCGGCCATTGCGTCGACGAGGAAAACGGCATCAAAGCTTATTCCCCGGAAGAATATATTGAAATGTGGAACAGCAACTCCAATTATTTCAAAGCCGATACCCTGGAAGAACTGGTCGATAAGATGTACGAAGGTTACAGCGATGAAGTGAAAGCGAATGCGCTTGCCAGCATTAAGCGCTACAATGAATTTGTCAAAGCGGGCAAGGATGACGAATTCCATGTGAACCCGGAAGTGCTCTATCCGATCGAAACGGCTCCGTTCTACGGCTCCAAGGTGACAGGTGCAACCTTCTTAACAGTCTGCGGCGGTCTGCGCACTAACGATCATCTGCAGGTCTGCGACGCCGACGATCAGCCGATTGAAGGTTTGTATAACACCGGCATCATGGTAGGCGATTTCTATGCCAACTCCTACAACTTCGTCATGCCGGGACAGAACCTGGGCGCCGTCTGCTGCACGCTGTCCTATCTGTTAGGCCGCGAACTGGCGGAACTCTAATTCAGATTTTAAATCCGGTAAACTTCGGTTCGCCGGATTCTTTTGTTTATGGATTCAGGCGGAACGAAGTCGGAATAAAGACATGCGCCAAAGCTTTTCCATTCTCGATGATCTCGAAATCAATGCCTGAATTCTGGACAGACTGTGAAAAAAAGTAGCTTCGCTGCCAATCTTCCGTAATGAAAACATAACCGTAAGACTCGCTGTCCAAGTCCTCGGCAAATCCCTGACCTGAGTTGAAACATATTGGAATCGGGATCACTTCCGAATTGGCATTGACCAGCAATTCCTCGATCAGATCGCGCAGAACTTCGCCGCTGACCATTTCCGTTTCATATAAAGGACCGTCAAGATAACCGCCGACGGTCTTTTTGGCGATCAGCGGTTGATCCGTTTGCGGCAGAAAATCATGGTAATCTGCAACTGGACAGGCGCTGCGGTCAACCACTTCGCAGGCTACTTTCCTTATTAACATCCCTGAAAAACGACTGATTACCTTACAGGCTTCAATATCGACAAGAACCGGCGCACTGTCGGGATCTACCGCACGGCTTTGCGTAAAAATATTTCCGTCTGCGTATTCTGAATACGGATAAAGCGTTAAATACTCTGTCCGATCTAATTCTTCCTGAGTCGGCGAACCCGCAATCACCGTCGCCGGCACGGTTGTCACCGTCACATCCCCCTCCTTATCCCGTAGCGTAAGAGCAATACGGAAGACTTGATCCTGATCAAAATGGAGCGAATCCAAAGCGTAGATCAGCACGCTTACCGTTTGAATTTCTTCCTCGGGAATTGACGACCCATCTGTCGGAAACAGCGGTTCTTTCCATCGCTTCCATTGATTCCCCTGTTTGATTTCAACGTAATTTTCGATGATTTCATACTTTGGATAGCGAACTTGCGGATCAAGAATAACCGCAATTTTCCCCTGGGTATAAAATTCTTCCCGGCCGCCAATGAGTTCCACGATGTATCTTGCTTCTTCTGATGCGGCAGTTTCCTCTGGCGGCACATTGGCCGTCGACGGCGCACAGGAACAGAGCCAAAACAAGCTCGCACAAAACAGAATGATTCTTTTTCCCATGATTTTCTCCCCTTTTCGCAATCCATTTTCAGGGTCAATCCAGCTGCATATCGAATACCGGCGTCAGCTTTTTAAACTGCCGAACGCAATCCTGTTTTTTCATCCTTGCGGCAGTTTCTGCCTTCCCGGAAAAGGCTAGGAAAAAGACGTCAGTGTGTTGATAACTTCGCCAATCTTCTATCCTTGTCAAATTTGCAATCTTATTTATTCCAATCGCATCGTAGTGCTTTCCAAAATAAATTTCCCATGGAGTTTCATTCTCGCATAAATAAGGTCCGCCTTCCAAGGCGCTCACCAGACCTTCCGTTTTTTTAATCTGGCAGGCCTGACCGTCGAACTCGATCAGGATAAAATCAGGAGTGCTCACCAGTTTTAGGTCACCTGCCGCCTCTGTCTTTTCATCGGCGCTGGTAAAACGAACGACAGACAAGATTTTCTCGCCTTGAAATTCACGTTCAGAAATGTAAAAAGCCATGACCAAACCAGACGCAGTCATCAGCGCAATAACAGAAATTAAAATGATTAACAAAACTGTCTTACCTTTCATATTCATTCCTCTTATCAACGTTCTTTGATTTCACAAAACTGGCGTCCACATTAGAATAGGCAAACCAGACGCAGATTGACAGGTCGTGGATTCTGATTTCATTATAACTGCTTTCTGTCAAGAATAGTAAAGAAACATTGGACATAAAAAAGTATTCAGATATTGACTGCCCGAAAATAAAAAAATTTCCTTTGCAAAAGGAGAAATTCGGAATTACCAAGCTTATTTCGTATCATTTTCCAGATCATCCCCCCGCTATGATAAAAAACTTTCAGACACTTTTAAATAAAGATCCGCCCTTTAGAGTTTTACTAAACCTCAAAAGTAATTTTACTTTTCCCATTTTCTCAGAAGGCTTTTTTGAATTTTACGCAATATTAAAGATGTAGGGTCTTTGATAAAGCGGCTGCCCGTCCTGGATGGATCTTTCTTTTGATTCATTTGTTTTTCGAGCTTG